>JBBDTK010000061.1:0-483 GCA_040904405.1 Solirubrobacterales bacterium
GGCGGCGGCGGTCGGTGGGGGCGGGGGTGGTGGTGGCGGGGTCGGTGGTGTCGGTGGAGGGGTCCGTTGTGGCGGCGCAGGCAGCCTCCCACTCGAACTCGGTCGGCAGTCGCTTGCCGGCCCAGCGGGCGAAGGCGTCGGCCTCGCGCCAGGAGATATGGACGACTGCTCGGGCGGGGTCGATGGCCTCCCTTCTACCCATCGCGGTGTCGATCCAACCCCCCTCTCCGTCGCGCTCCCAGTAGAGCGGCGGCTCGGCGCCGGTCTGCTCGAGGAACTCGGCGTAGGCGCCGTTGGTGACCGGGAAGCGATCGATCTCGAACGGCGCCAGCTCGACCGTGTGACGAGGCCGCTCGTTGTCGTAGGCAAAGCCGCGGGCCGGTGCGCCAATCTCGTACTGGCCGCCAGGCAGGTGGATCGTGGGGGGAGCGTGGGGCATCTCTCGAACGGGCGGATACTCAAAGCGCCGGGCCAATTGGCCCG
>JBBDTK010000061.1:493-7494 GCA_040904405.1 Solirubrobacterales bacterium
CCGGGCGGGAGATGCCCCACGCTCCCGAACGCACCAAGTGCCGCCGGCAGCTCGTAGCCCTCGACCATCTGCAGCAGCTGCAGCATCGTCTCGTTGTGCTGGTGCTCGTGCGCGATCAGCATCTGGTAGACGAAGCCTTCGCGCAGCAGCGGGTCCTCGGCGTGGGGGTCGATCGCGACCTCGTCGAGCACCTCCAGGGTGCGCTCGCGCACGTCGGCGAGGTAGGCGCGCAGCTCGGCGTCGCGCAGAATCGGCAGCTCGCCGCGGGTCCTGCGGGGGTTCTCGATCGCGTCGTAGAAGCGGCCGAGGTCGCCGCGCAGCGGCTCCCGCCGGCCGATCGTCTGCACCAGCCAGAGCTCCTCGAAGTTGGCGATGTGGCCGAGGTCCCAGGCCAGCGGGCTGAGGATCGGCGAGTAGACGCGGTTGAGCTGCTCGTCGTCGAGTGGCTCGATCAAATCGAAGGTGCGCCTGCGCGCCTCCGCGAGCCGGTCCGCGATCGCTTCCCTGGAGCTTGCCGTCACCTCGGTTGCGATCCAAAAACCCTAGCGGGTTACGGGCCTGTCCCGGCAGGGGTTCCACTTAGGACCTATCTCGATAGGGATATCGCACCCCTGGATACGGCCCAGGACCGGCGCGGATTCGCCCCCGTCGTGGATCCCACATGGCGCTGCCATGCGGAATCCGCGCCGTGACCGCCCCGCTTGGTCCTGAACCGTCCCAGGGGCACGCCCCTATCGAGATAGGTCCTTAATAGACTCCCGCCGCCGATGCCTCGCCGCCGCCGAAACGCCCTGCCGCCGCTGGCCCTGCTCGCCCTCGCGATCGCCGCCCTGGCGCTCGCCGCCTGCGGCTCGGAGGAGCACTCCAAGGAGGTGGTCGAGGGCCAGCCGGTGACCCTCGGCGAGCTCAAATACAACGTCATCTTCTCGCGCTTCCTCAACCCCGACGACAACGAGGACTCGGCCTACCTGGTCGGCCAGCCCGAGGCGCCGGCCGACGCCGCCTACTTCGGCGTCTTCGTCGAAGTCCAGAACGAGGACGACGAGCCGCAGAGGCTGCCGCGGTCGCTGACGATCGTCGACGCCGAGGGCGACGAGTACGAGGCGCAGGAGAGCGAGAGCCTCTACGCGCTGCCGTTCGGCGGCGAAGTCGAATCCGAGGAACAGATCCCGGTGCTCGACTCGACCGCCGAGCAGGGCCCGATCGAGGGCGCCCTGGTGATCTTCCTGCTGCCCGACCTCGTCTCGGAGAACCGGCCGCTGGTGATGGAGATCCCCGGCCCGGAAGGCCCGGCCGAGGTCACCCTCGACCTCTAGCGCGTCGAGCGCCTTCAGAGTCCGGCCGAGAGCACCTGGGCGGCGATCGGGGCAGCTACTTCGCCGCCCGAGGCTTCGGCTTCGATCAGCAGCACGCCGACCGCCAGGCGGGGCTTCTCGGCGGGAGCGAAGGCGGCGAACCAGGCGTCTTTGATCTGTTCGGGCTCCTCCTCGCCTTCCTGACCGGGCTTGGGGCCGAGCTCGGCGGTGCCGGTCTTGCCCGCGACCTGCGCCTCGGCGATCGCCCCGGCGAAGCCGGTCCCTTCGGTGACGACGCGGACCATCAGGTCGGTCAGCTGGCCCGCCATCTTCCTCGACATCACGCGCAGCGGCCGCGCCGCGGGGCGCAACCGGCGGTTGGCGACCACCGAGGTGGGCGAGCGCACGCCGCCGTTGGCGATCGCCTGCGCGACGTTGGCGATCAGCAGCGGCGTCGCCAGCACCTCGCCCTGGCCGAGCGCGGTCACGCCGAGGTCGACGTCTTCGCCGATCTGCTCGGGGAGCGTCGATTCGGCCGGCTCGACCTCGGCGAGGATCCGCTCCGCGTAGAGCTGCGGGGGCGAGTTGAAGCCGAAGCGCTCGGAGGTGGCGACGAGGCCCTCGTTGCCGATCTCGGGGCCGAGTGGGGCGAAGTAGGCGTTGCAGGAGTGGGCGAAGGCTTCCGGGAAAGTGCCGCCGCAGAGCTCGCCGTTGGCGTTGCTGATGAAGCGCCCGCCGACGTTGGCCCCGTCGACGATCGGGTATTCCTCGTCGAGCGAGAGGACGCCCTTCTGCAGCGCGGCGACGGTGGTGATCATCTTGAAGGTCGAGCCGGGCGGCTGCGGGGCGGAGAAGGCGAGGCCGGCGAACGCGCGCACGTCGCCGCTGCGGGTGTCGAGCACGGCTACGCCGCCGCTCTGCCCGCCGAGCGCTTCCACCGTGGCGACCTGTAGGTCGGGGTCGATCGTCGTCTTCACCGGCGCCCCCGGGCGCGGCTCGGCCTGGGAGAGGATGCGGGTCGAGCCCGTTTCGCCGGCCGCCAGCAGGGACCCGCCGGGCTTGCCGGCCAGGCGCGAGTTGAAGGCCTGCTCGAGGCCGCTGATCCCGACCGGCGCTTCGGGCGGGAAGCCGCGCCGGGCGAGCGCAGCCAGGTCCTCTTCTGCGGCGCTGCCAACTTCGCCGCTGACGTCGATCGCGGCGCTGCCGATCGGGTGCTCGCGCGCTTCTGCCGGGCCCTCGGCCAGGGGCGTCCCGTCGCGGGCGAGGATCGGCGCCCGCGGGGCCAGGTCGAGCCGGTTCTCCAGATGCTCTCCCGGCTCGAGGCCGGGGAAGACGAGGCTGGGGTCCCAGGCGACGGCGCCATCGGCGTAGGGGAGGTCGAGCGTGGCGACGACGTCGCCGAAGGCGACCGTGCCGGCGACGACCGGCAGCGGCACGAGGACGGCGCCCCCTTCACCGCTCTCGGGGTCCTCCGGCGAGTCGAGCGAGAGGCTGCGCAGGGTCGCCACCTCGGCGGCTTCGCGGTAGGCCCGGGCGAACTCGGCCTGGCCGATCGAGCGGCGCGAGGCCAGGTTCAGCTCCCGGTACATCGCGCCGAAGTCCTTGCGCTCCCAGGCGGCGGCGAAGCGCTCGGCGACTTGCTTCTCCGGCGAGCCGGGGGCGCCGGCGTCGGCGCCGAGCAGGAAGGCGACGAAGGCGACGATCGAGAGTGGCAGGGCGCGGGTCAGGAGCCGGCGGCGCCGCTGCTCCGCGGTGGGTAAGGGGTTCATGTTCAATTTCAATGGGGGAGGCGCCGGGCACTGCCCCCGGCTCAACTTTTTCCGAAGACAGTTCTAATTGTCACGAATTGTTACCCCGGAAAAAGTACAAGCCGCCGGGGGCAGTGCCCGACACCTCCCTTTTCAACCGGTGCAGGGGCCCGTATCCACCGGGGTGGCGGCTTTGCTGAGAGCTTGTTGGATTATCTGATTTGGGATCGCGAAGCCGCCCGGGGGGCCGGAGGTGGTGGAGGCGAAGAGGGTTGCCATGACGCGGCCGCGGGCGTCGACCAGGGGGCCGCCGGAGTTGCCGCTGCGGACGCTGCCGCGGAGGAAGGCGATCGAGCGGCTGATCGGGCCGTTGCCGTAGGCGTCCTGGCTGATCACCGCGCGGGTGTCGCCGAGCCGCGCCGGCGAGATCGCGAAGGGGCCGTTTTCGGGATAGCCGAGCACAGCGCCGCCGGTGCCGCGGCGGGGGCCGGGAGAGACCGGCAGAGCCGGCAGTTCGGCGTCGATGCGCAGCAGCGCGAGGTCGTTTTCGGGGTCGTAGTGGACCGCCTCGGCGCCGATCGAGCCGCCGTCCTGGGTGTTCGCGGTGGTGTCGTCCGCGCCGGCGATCACGTGCGCGTTGGTGACGACCAGGCTGGGGGCGGCGACCCAGCCGGATCCCTCGACGCCGAGGCCGCAGGCGGTGCTGAGGATGCGAACGACGGAGCGGCCGGCGCGGCGCACGTCGGGATCGGCGGCGATCGTCGCGTCGGGCTGTGCCACCGGCCCGGTCGGCCCCGAGATCGAGGGCGCCGGGTCGACCCGGTTGAGCGCGTTCAGCACCGGCCCCGACGGCGGCAGCAGGTCGTTGAGGTTGCGCAGGATCAGCGAGCGCTGCACATCGCCGCGCAGCTGTGCGGTCCCCGGCACGTGCAGGGCGACCGCGCCGAAGACCCAGGTCAGCCCGAGCGCGACGGCGGCGATCAGCGCCGCGCCGCCGGCGCCGTCGGCCAGGTGCAGGACCTGTCCCCGGATCAGGCGCCGGCGCAGGCCGAGTGCCAGGCTCTCCAGGGTGACGGCGACCAGGGCCCCGACCAGCAGCGCGCCGAGCGCGGCGAACAGCGGCGCGTAGGGGGAGGCGGAGCCCTCGGCGAGCAGCAGCGGCGCCAACCGGGCGCCGGCGAGCGCGCCGCCGGCGAACCCGGCCAGGGTGAGGACGCCGACGATCAGCCCCTGCCGGTACCCCCACAGGGCAAGGGCCACGGTGAAGGCGACGATCGCCCAGTCGAGAACGGTCACGGGCGAATACAAGCAGGCGCCAGCCACCGAGCCCGAACAAGGAGGGGGATTCGGTGAGCAACGGATGGTTCCGTGCGAAGACTCCGCCCAGACCCGTAGGGTCCGCATCGTGGAAACCTCGGGAGAGACCCGAAAACTCAGTCAGTGGGCAGGGGCCCGAGATGGGTGGCGGTGCAGCCTCCCCTTGAAGCACTACGAGGACGAGGTTGTTGTCGATGCCCGGGCGCTGCGATTTGCAGTTCCAACCTTCCTTCTGCGACTCCGGGCGTTCGTTGAGTGGCATCTGGAGCGGGGTCACTCTGTGACGGTCCTTGCCCCGAGCAACGCGAACGTTGCGGCCTACATGGCGCGGACGGGGATCTCTACCGGCCTACCGGACGATACGTTCATCGGGCTGCCCGATCTCAGCACGCCTGGCGATTCAGACGTTCTCATTCCAATTACCCAGCTTCGCGAGTTCCAGGAAGTGGACGAACTCGGAGAACGGGTCTACCAGCTATTCATGGGCCACTCGGATGACGAGGTGGCCGTTTTCGCCAGCGCGATGCACATGGCGGTGTCGGAGCTTTGCGCAAATGCAGTGGAGCATGGGGAGAATCCCCTTGGCTGTTACGTCGCAGCCCAGCGCTACGAGCGCCCCCACCGCAGAACCGTCCTCGCCATGGGCGACCTGGGTATCGGTATTCCAAGCCACATGCGCCACCGTTTCTCCGGGCTGCGCGGCGACCGTACTGCCCTTCGCGAGGCTCTGAAGGAGGGCGTTACGGCCACGGGAAAGGATGAGCGAGGCATTGGGTTCACCTCGGTTATCGAGGAGGCGATAGCCTCGCGGATGCGCTACGCGACTCTGGATATCCACTCCGGCAAAGCCCAGCTTCAGCAACTCGTTGTGCCAGACGGCACGTCTCCTGCGGTGACGACGTCTTCCGCCCCGAACAAGATCGGGACCTGGCTGACCTTCGAGATCGGCCCAGCGCCTGGGGTCTAAAGTTTTCGTCCTGTTCGCTCAGGATGCTTTGGCTAACGCCGATTGAGCGTATAGTCTGGTTGTAGCTCTCGACCCCACGACGTAGGAGGGACCCTCATGAGCTTCCGCCTTGAACAGCATGGGGCCGTATTCTCAACGCGCCCCAAGGGACGTGCGCTTCGTCAGGAGGCGCTGTCCGAACACGTGCGGGGCGAGGAGCTTCACGTTTCGTTCGCGGGAGTCCAAAGCATCAGCTACTCGTTTGCCGATGAATTCTTGGGACCGCTGCTACTCGGGACCGATCGAGTCGTCTTGGAGGACGTTCCACCGCATCTGCATCGGATCATCAAGAGCACGATGTCTAGGCGCGGTATTCGGCGCAATGACGCCGAGCTTTTTGCAGTAACGGCCTAGCTCAGCCCGAGCTGCCGGCATCGCGAAGTCTGGCCCGTCACTTACGTTCAGTAAGCTGATTCGCGGTGGAGGCCACGTCCGCGCAAGACCAGCTCGCCGGGGTCTGCCCGCACTTCCACGCGGCGATCGAGCTGATCGGCAAACGCTGGACCGGGGCGATCGTCTGCGCCCTCTGCGACGGCTCGCGGCGCTTCGGCGAGCTCGGCAGGGCGATCCCCGGACTCTCCGACCGGCTGCTCTCCAGCCGCCTGCGCGAGCTCGAGCGCGAGGGCCTGGTCGAGCGCCAGGTCGAAGTCGGCTCGCCGACCCGCGTCTCCTACTCGCTGACCGAGGCGGGGCGGGAGCTGGGCCCGGCGATCGCCGAGCTCAAAGACTGGGCTCGCCGCTGGCGCGCGTGACGCGCCTGGATAGCCTGAGCGGGTGGATCTTCCAGGGCCCTTCCCGGTAGGGCGTTATGCGGCAACGCTTCGCGACGAGCTCAGAAAGCGGGCGCGTGTGCAGCTGATCGGCGAGATCACCGGGTTGCGACATACGAAGAAGCAGAGCTATTTCGAGTTGCGCGATGCCGACGGCGCGGTGCCCTGCACGATCTGGGCGGATGAGCTGGCCCGTCTCGGTCTCCCCGCCGATGCCCTGCGCGACGGCGCCGAGTTCGTCGCGGGCGGCGGTCCCGATTACTTCGTCGGCAGTCCGACCTCCTCCCCGGGATTCTCCTTCCGTGTTACCCAGCTGCGCCTCGCCGGCGAGGGCGATCTGCTGGCGCGGCTCGCGGCGCTGCGCAAGCAGCTGCGCGCCGAGGGCCTGTTCGAGCTGCAGAAGCAGCTGGCGCGACCGGCGCTGCCGAAGGCGATCGGGGTGGTCACCGCCGAGTCCGGCGCCGCCCGCCGCGACCTGCTCGCCGGCCTGCGACGCCGGGGCTGGGCCGGGACTGTGGTCTGGGCCTTCGCGCCGGTCCAGGACCGCCGCGCCGCACCCGCGATCGCCGCCGCGATCCAGGACCTCGCCGCCCGCCCGCAGATCGAGGCGATCGTGGTCGCCAGGGGCGGCGGCAGCCTCGCCGACCTCTGGGCCTTCTGCGACGAGACGCTCTGCCGCACGGTGGCGATGCTGCGCGTGCCGGTGGTCAGCGCGGTCGGGCACGAGCGCGACGCGACCCTGATCGACGACGTGGCCGCGGTCGCCTGCTCGACCCCGACCCACGCCGCCGAGGCCGCGGTCCCGCTCGAGTGCCACGCCGCCCGCCGCGACCTACGTTTACAGAGAATTCAATGCGCTCGACGT
>JBBDTK010000062.1:0-7480 GCA_040904405.1 Solirubrobacterales bacterium
CCCCCCCCCCCCCCCCCCTCTCCCTCTCAGCAAACTCATACAGCCGCGGCCTCGGCGGTGCGGCCCGGCTTGCTCCGCTCCTGCTCGGAGCGGACCCGGTCCGACTCGCCCGCCTCGAGTGGGTCGCCGTGCTCGTCGAAGTCGGGCCCGAAGTCGTCGACGAACTCGCGGATCGCCGCGCCCAGCTCCTCCTCGTCGGCCTGCTCGAGCTTGCCGCTCGCGGCGATCCGGCCGAGCAGATCGGGCTTCTCGGAGTGCAGGCGGATCTTCAGGTCGCGCAGGAACTCGCCGACGCGCTCGGTCTTGACCCGGTCGAGGAAGCCGCCGGTGCCGGAGTAGATCGCCGCCACCTGGTCGGCCATCTCGAGCGGCTCGCGCTCCTTCTGTTTGAGCATCTCGACCAGCCGTTCGCCGCGGTTCAGCGTTTTCTGCGTCTCCGGGTCGAGCTCGGAGCCGAACTGGGCGAAGGCCTCGAGGTCGCGGAACTGGGAGAGGTCGAGGCGCAGCTTGCCGGCGACCTTCTTCATCGCCTTGGTCTGCGCGTTGCCGCCCACCCGCGAAACCGAGATGCCGACGTTGATCGCCGGCCGCACGCCCGAGTTGAAGAGGTCGGACTCGAGGAATATCTGGCCGTCGGTGATCGAGATCACGTTGGTCGGGATGTAGGCCGAGACGTCGCTGGCCTGGGTCTCGATGATCGGCAGCGCCGTCAGCGAGCCGCCGCCGAGCTCGTCGCTCAGCTTCACCGCCCGCTCGAGCAGCCGCGAGTGCAGGTAGAAGACGTCGCCGGGGTAGGCCTCGCGACCGGGCGGGCGCCGCAGCAGCAGCGACATCTGGCGGTAGGCGTAGGCGTGTTTGGTCAGGTCGTCGTAGACGCAGAGGGCGGCTTTGCCTTCGTAGAGGAAGTGCTCGCCCATCGCGCAGCCGGCGTAGGGGGCGATGAACTTGATCGGCGCCGCCTCGTCGGCGGGGGCGGCGACGATGATCGTGTTCTCCATCGCGCCGTTCTCCTCCAGCACCTCCTTGAGCTGGACGACGGTCGACATCCGCTGGCCGATCGCGACGTAGATGCAGACCATGTCCTTGTCGCGGTTGTTGATGATCGTGTCGATCGCGATCGCCGTCTTGCCGGTCTGACGGTCGCCGATGATCAGCTCCCGCTGGCCGCGGCCGATCGGGATCATCCCGTCGATCGACATCAGCCCGGTCTGGACCGGTTCGGTCACCGGCTGGCGCTCGACCACGCCGGGCGCTTTGAACTCGGCCGGGCGGGTCTGCGTCGTCGCCACCTCGCCCTTGTCGTCGAGCGGGCGGCCGAGCGGGTCGACCAGGCGGCCGAGCAGCTCCTCGCCGACGGGGATCCGCAGCAGGTGCCCGGTGCGCTTCACCGTGTCGCCCTCGACCACCTTGTCCCACTCGCCGAAGAGGACGGCGCCGACGTTGTCCTCCTCGAGGTTGAGGGCGAGGCCGGTGACGCCGTGCGGCAGCTCCAGCATCTCCAGCGCCATGCAGTTGTCGAGGCCGTGGATGCGGGCGATGCCGTCGGCGACGGACAGCACGGTGCCGACCTCCGAGAGGTCGGCGCTGCCGGTGTCCAGTCCCTCGATCCTCTCCCTGAGGATCGATGCGATCTCGTCGGGCTTGATCTCCATTGGGCTGCTCTATGCCTCCTTACGCCGCCTGGGCGACGTTCTTTCGAAGTTTGTCCAAGCGACTGCGGATGCTCGCGTCGAGCACCATGTTGCCTACCTGCAAGACGATGCCACCGAGGATCTCCTCGTCGACCCGGCTGGCCAGATCGACCTCCTGGCCGGTCTGCCGCTCGATCTCCTCGCCGATCTTCTCGACCACGGCCGGATCGAGCTCGGCCGCGCTGGTCACGGTGACGTCGATCTGCCGCCGCTCCCGCTTCCAGATCAGGTCGAACTCGCGGCGGATCCGGAACAGCTCCGCCATCCGCCCCTTCTCGATCAGCAGCTCGAGGAAGTTGACCAGCTCGGGCTCGGCGCCGTCGAGCGCCCTCCCCAGCCCCTCGACCTTCTCGGCCGAGGAGAAGTGCGGGCTGAAGAAGAAGACCTGCAGCTCGCGCCCGGCGTCGAGCGCGTCGGCGAACTGGCCCAGCTCCTCGCCGACCGAGTCGAGCTTGCCCTTCTGCTTGGCCACGTCGAAGAGGGCTTCGGCGTATACGCGAGCCGGGTCAGACATAAAACGCCATCTCCTCTGCTTCCATGAACGTCGAAAGATGCGGATATAGAGGGGTGTTCATTCCCGCGTCCGGGGATGGCTTGGTCACGACTGACTCCCGGAGAGGCTGCTGAAGTCGACCTCGCTCAGCGCCTCCTCGACCAGGCGTCGCTGGTCCTCGGCGGTCAGCGTCTTGCGGGTCACCTTCTCGGTCGCCAGCACGGTCAGGTCGGCGACCTCCCTGCGGATCTGCTCCAGCGAGCGCCGCGTCTCGGCCTCGATGTCGCGCTTCGCCGCCGCGACCAGCTCGTCGCGTTTCTCCTTGCCGGCGCTGGTCGCCTCCGCTTCGGCGGTTTCCGCCGCCTTGCGGGCGCGGGACATGATGTCGTCGGCCTGCTCGCGGGCCTCGGCGAGGCGGCCGCGGTACTCCTCGAGCAGCTCGTCGGATTCGCGGCGCTGCCGCTCGGCGGCCTCGATCGACTCGGCGATCGTCTTCGCCCGCTTGTCGAGCGCCTCCTGGATCCGCGGGAAGGCGAGCTTGCTCAGCACCCACATCGTGAACAGGAAGAGGACCAGCGTCCAGATCATCAGGCCGAGGCCCGGCGTGACCAGGAAGCTGCCGCCTTCTTCCGCACCCGCCTCAGCGGCGAGGGCGATGAAGCCCGCTATGTCTCCAGAGAGAAGCTCCACTTTGCCGGCCTAGAGGAAGAAGGCGATCAGGCCGAAGATGAAGGTGTAGAAGGCGACCGCCTCGGTCAGCGCGAAGCCGAGCCAGCGGATGCTCTGCAGCTCGTCTTTCATCTCGGGCTGGCGGGCGACCGACTCGATCTCCTTGCCGAAGATGATGCCGATGCCGATGCCGGCGCCGATCGAGCCGAGCCCGGCGCCGACGCCGAGGGCGATCGCCTTGCCGGCGTCGGTCACGCCTTCGTCGGTGACCTCGGCAATCGGGAGGAAGGTGGGATCCATCGAGTTTGACTCCTTTGGGTTAGATGATCTAGTGGCTTGCGGAGACGGCTCCGCCGATGTAGATCGCGGTCAGGGTCGAGAAGATAAACGCCTGCAGCGTGGCGATCAGCCCGACCTCCAGCACGAAGAAGAAGAAGCCGAGCGGGAAGGTGAGCACGCCGAGCGCCGCGATCCCGAGCAGGATCGCCAGCCCGCCGCCCATGAAGAGCAGCAGCAGGTGGCCGGCCAGCATGTTGGCGAAGAGACGCACGGAGAGCGAGATCAACCGGGCGAAGTGGGAGATCGCCTCGATCGTGAAGATGAAGGCCTTGCCGATCGGGCTCATCTCCTCGAGGCCCGGCGGCAGCCAGCTCGCCAGGTAGCCGCCGACCCCCTTCGCGCGCACGCCTTCGACGTGGTAGGCGACCCAGACGACCAGGGTGAGGACGAGCGGGATCGAGAGGTTCGCGGTCGCCGCGTAGAGGGCGAGGGCCGGGACGTCGACGCCGAAGATGTTCACCGGGTGCTCGGTGTTGATCGGCAGCGGCAGGAAGCCGATCATGTTCGAGAACCAGATGAAGAAGAAGAGCGCGGCGAGAAAGGGGAACCAGCGCGCCGCGGTCTTCGGGTCGAGGTTGCCGCCGGTGATGTTGTTCTTGGTCAGGTCGTAGGCGACCTCGACCATCGTCTGCACCCGGTTCGGCTTCTCCTGCATGCGGCGGGCGATCCAGGACATCGTGAAGATCGTCAGGGCGCTGGCCAGACCGAGGTAGAGGACCGCCTTGTTGATGCTGAGGTCGATCCCGGCGATCTCGATCGGGATCCAGGCCTCGAGCTTGAACTCGTTCTGCGGCTGGAAGGCCTCGTCCTTGCCGGAGCTGCCGAAGATCAGCAGGGCCAGGATCGCGAGCGCGAAGTAGGCGCCGATCCCGATCAGGACCTTGGCTTTGGTGCTCAGCTTCGACCCGACCCCGGTCGGGGCGGTGGCGGCCTCGGCGCTCATTCCGCCCCCTGCCCCTCGGGCTCGAAGAGGCGGGCGATCCCGGCCGCGGCAAGGGAGACGGTGAAGAGGGCGACGAGCAGCAGCGCCGCGGCGAGGCCGGCCTCGCGCTCGGCCAGACCGGCGAGCAGGGCGGCGGTGACCATCAGCCAGACCCGGGCCAGGGTCGTCACGGCCAGCGTCCCCATCGCCCGCTGGCGGTTGCCGGCGAGCAGCTCGGCGGCGGTGCGGCGCCCGGCGAGCACCTGGATCGCGCGCTGCGCCAGCCAGGCGCCCGCTCCGATCGCGTAGCCGAGCAGCGGCAGGCCGCCGGCTATGAACACGGCCAGGGCGGCGGCTAGCACCACTAGATCGACATGCTTGGGAGGGGACATAAGTGCGCTTCGGGCCCCCTTATCGGGAGCGAGCCAGCGGATGGATCACTATATCCCAAGGGGCCGACGAACCGCTTTCTAGAGCCAGTTCGTGAGCCTTGTCACAACCGCGCACAAAGTGGTGGGGGGCGTGAGAGGGCATCCGGGTAGGGGCTCCACTTAACTTTTTTTGAAGACAGTATGTGCCCGTCCGAGAACGGCGCTGCAAAAAAAGTACAAGACGTTTCGCCCCTACCCGGATGCCCTCTCATCGTCGGGGAAGAGAGCTTCAAAGTCGCCCGTATCGGGGTCGACTACGCCAAACTCGCCGGTCTCCGGGTCGACTCTGCCGAAGCGGCGTAGCTTGAGGATCTCGAGCACGTAGACGAGGTAGACGCTGGCGGCCAGGGCCAATAGGCCGAAGAAGCCCATCACGGCGCTCCAGAGCAGGTCGAAGTTGCCGCGGTCGTCGCTGTAGGGGACGAAGCGCAGGGCGAGGGCGAGGGCGGCCATCACCAGGGTCCAGCCGTAGAGGTAGGCGAGCGTGCGGCGCTGCGAGAAGCCGATGTTGGCCATCCGGTGGTGGAAGTGCCAGGTGTCGGCGCGGTAGATCGGCCGCCGGTACTTGAGCCGCTTGGCGACGACGAAGCCGGTGTCGAGGATCGGCACCGCGAGCACGATCAGCGGCAGGAAGAGGGCGATCGCGGCGTTCGTCTTCAGCGCCCCCTGGACGGCGACCACGCCGAGCAGGAAACCGAGCAGGTTGGAGCCGGTGTCCCCCATGAAGGTGCTGGCCGGGGGGAAGCCGTGGCGGAGGAAGCCGAGCGAGGCGCCGGCGGTGAGCGCGGCGAGGATGCCGGCCGCGGTGCGGTCGAGCGAGAGCGCGATCACGGCCAGGGCGATGCCGGAGATCAGGCAGACGCCGGCGGCGAGCCCGTCGACCCCGTCGATCAGGTTGATCACGTTGATCATCGCGACGATGCCGAGCGTCGTGCCGACGTCCCCCAGGTCGATCGCGCCCTCGCCGGGCAGGCCGAGCAGCTCGACGTCGCCCGGGTTGAGCTGGCCGAAGAAGGGGACGGTGAAGCTGTCGACCGTGACCCCGGCCGAGATCGGCACGATCACCGCCGCCGTCTGGCCGAGCAGCTTCGCCGCCGGGTTCAGCTCGTAGACGTCGTCGAGCATGCCGACCGCGACGATCAGCGCCGCGCCGGTCAAAATCGCCCGCGTCTCCCCGTCCCAGGGCAGCCAGATCAGCGCCGCGACGAGGACGGCGACGAAGATCGCCAGCCCGCCCAGCCGCGGGGTCGGCGCCGTGTGCAGCGAGCGCTGGTCGTCGGGGTGGTCGATCGCGCCGATCCGCCGCGCCAGGCGGTCGGTGAGCGGCACCAGCAGCAGCGCCAAAATCCCGGCGAGGAGGAAGGCGAGCAGGGCTTCGACCGACGCGGGCATCGCCTCAGGCTAGGTCGCGTAGCGGTCGAACCAGAGGGTGAAGGCGATCAGGCCCCAGAGCTGGCGGCTGAGGTCCTCGCGGCCGGCGCAGTGGCGGTCGAGCAGGGCGGTGACCGTGGCGGGGTCGAGCCAGCCCTGCCGCGCCAGGGTCTCCGCCGAGAGCGTTTCGCGCGCGAAGCCCTGCAGCGGGCCGCGCAGCCAGGCCGCGACCGGGATCGAGAAGCCCTGCTTGGGCGCGCGCAGGATCTGCTTCGGCAGCAGCGGCGCCAGCGCCCGGCGCAGCAGCCGCTTCTTCGCCAGGCCGCGCACCTTGAGCGGCGTCGCCAGGCCGAGCGCGAACGCCGCCACCTCGTTGTCGAGGAAGGGCACGCGCAGCTCCAGCGAGTGGGCCATGCTCGAGCGGTCGGTCTTGACCAGCAGGTCGTCGACCAGGTAGATGCCGAGGTCGACGTCCTGGAAGCGGGCCAGCGGCTCGGCGCCGGCGGTCTCGGCGTAGCGCTCGCGGTAGAGGTCGACCGGGTCCCAGCCGGGGTCGCGCTCGCCGAGCAGGGCGGCGCGGCGCTCGGCGGCGAAGATCTCCTTCCAGGCATGGTGGCGCTCCAGCGGCGGCAGCCCGGCGGCGCGGGCGAAGCGCTTCGCTTTGTAATCGAAGCTGACCTTGGAGTCGGAGCTGGGCAGCCGCTCCAGCAGCGGCGCGGCGAGCGCGGCGAGGCCGCCGACCCGCGGCGCCAGCAGATCGGCGACGTAGGTGTAGTAGCCGCCGAAGAGCTCGTCGCCGCCCTCGCCGGAGAGGGCGACCTTGACCTCCCCCGCGGCCAGCTCGGAGACCAGGTAGGTGGGCAGCGCCGAGGAGTCGCCGAAGGGCTCGTCGAAGGCCTCGACCAGCTTCGGGAAGAGCTCGACCGCGTCGGGGCGGAGGACGATCTCGTGATGCTCGGTGGCGTAGCGCTCGGCGACCAGCCGCGCCCGCCCGAGCTCGTCGAAGCTCGCCTCCTCGAAGCCGACCGAGAAGGTCTTCAGCGGCTCGGACTGCTCGCCGGCGGCGAGCGCCGCGATCCCGGCCGAGTCGATCCCGCCGGAGAGCAGCACGCCGACCGGCACGTCGGCGACCAGGTGGGCGCGGATCGAGTCGCGCAGGGTCTCGCGCAGCTCCCCGGCCAGCTCGCCGGCCGGCCCGCGCCGCGCCTCGGCCGCCGGGACCGGCGCCGGCCGCGCGAAGCGGCGCTGGCGCAGCTCGCCGTCGTGCCAGACCGCCAGCGTCCCCGGCGGCAGCTTGCGCGCCTCGGCGAAGATCGTCAGCGGCGCCGGGATCGAGTTGAAGGCGAGGTAGGCGGCGAGGGCGCGGCGGTCGATCCGGCGCGGGAAGCCGGGCTGCTCGAGCAGGGCCTTGAGCTCCGAGGCGAAGCAGAGCGTCCCCTCGGCGAGCCGGTAGTAGAGCGGCTTGACCCCGAAGCGGTCGCGGGCGAGCAGCAGGCGGCGCTCGCGCTGGTCCCAGATAGCCAGCGCGAAAATCCCCCCCAGCCGCTCGGCGAAGCCCACGCCG
>JBBDTK010000063.1:0-7285 GCA_040904405.1 Solirubrobacterales bacterium
TACTCGTTTTAGGACCATGGCTGGAGAGTAGAGGCTGCTCCCTTGGGAGGCCGCCGCGACAGGGGTTCCACTTAACTTTTTCTGAAGACAGTTTGCGGCTGTCCGCGATCGCTACCCCCAGAAAAAGTACAAGACGTTCCACCCCTGCCACGGCGGCCTCCCTCGAGCCCTTCAGCGGCTACCAGCGAGAGCCTCGATCGCCTCCGAGACGGTGAACTTCTGCTCGTATAGGGCTCGGCCCACTATTACGCCCTCGATATTCGGCGGGGACTGGCTGGTGAGGGATTTGAGGTGGGTGAGGGTGCCTATGCCTCCTGAGGCGATTATCTGGGAGCTGGTTGCGGATGCGATCTCGGTGAGCTGGTCGATTGCCGGGCCCTCCATCGTGCCGTCGACCTCGATCGCGGTGCAGAGGAAGCGGGCGACGCCGCGCTGGCTGAGGTCGGCGATCGCGGCCGTCGGCTCCACGCCGCTGCTCTCGGTCCACCCTGCAAGCGACGCCTTGCCGTCGCGGGTGTCGACGGAGACGACGATCCGATCGGCGTAGGCGTCGATCATGGCTTGCAGGAAGTCGGGATCTCGCAGCGCGGCGGTTCCGATCACAGCTCGCGCAGCTTTGGCGTCGAGGACGGATGCGACCGAGTCCGCGTCGCGCAGGCCGCCGCCGACCTGGATCGGGCAATCTACCGCTGCCGCGATTCGGCGGATTGCCTCCAGGTTGCGCGGCTCGCCCGCCCTGGCGCCGTCGAGGTCGACCACGTGCAGGTACTCGGCGCCTTCCTCGGCCCAGCGCCTCGCTGCGTCTGCCGGGTCGGAGTCGTAGGCGGTCTCGCGCTCGTAGTCGCCCTGCAGCAGACGAACCGTCTGGCCGCCGCGGATGTCGATCGCCGGGTAGAGGATCACGCCGGCACGGCGGAGCAGATCCCGGCGAAGTTGGCGAGCAGGCGCAGCCCGGCGGCGCTCGACTTCTCCGGGTGGAACTGGACGCCGAAGACGTTGTCGCGCTGCGCGGCGCAGGCGAAGCGGGCCCCGTAGGCGGCGCTGCCGAGCAGGTCCTCGCCGCCGGGCTGCGGCGCGAAGGTGTGGACGAAGTAGAAGGGCGTCTCGCTCTCGATCCCGTCGGTGAGCGGCGAGGGGCGCTCCCAGCGCACCGGCGACCAGCCGATGTGCGGCAGCTTGAGCCCGCCGGTGTCGAGCTCGGCCACCGGCCCCGGCAGGACGCCGAGGCCGCGGGCGCCGCCGAGCTCGGTGGTCGAGTCGAAGAGCAGCTGCAGTCCGAGGCAGATGCCGAGGATCGGCACGCCGGCCTCGCGCCGCTCGCCGATCAGCTCGTCGAGGCCGAGGGCGCGGACGCGCTCGATCGCCTTCGGAAAGGCGCCGACGCCGGGCAGGATCAACCCGTCCGCGGCGCGCGCGAGGCCGGCGTCGGCGGAGATCGTCGCGCTCGCGCCGACGTGCTCGAGCGCCTTCTCGACCGAGCGCAGGTTGCCCATCCCGTAGTCGAGGATGCAGATCCGCGCCGGCTCACTCACTCAGGGTCCCCTTGGTCGAGGGTACGCCGGGCTCGTCGGGGTCGAGCGAGACGGCGACCCGCAGGGCGCGGGCGAAGGCCTTGAACGCGGCCTCGATCATGTGGTGGGCATTGCTGCCGTAGCGAACCGAGATGTGCAGGGTCAGCTTCGACGAGTTGGCGAAGGCGCGGAAGAACTCCTCGGCCAGCTCGGTGTCGAAGCCGGCGATCGTCGTCACCGGCAGCTCGGCCTCGAAGACGCACAGCGGCCGGCCCGAGATGTCGATCGCGCACTCGGCCAGCGACTCGTCCATCGGCGCCAGGGCCGAGCCGTAGCGGCGGATCCCGGCGCGGTCGCCGAGCGCCTCGTCGAGCGCCTGGCCGAGGACGATGCCGACGTCCTCGACCGTGTGGTGGGCGCCGGTCTCGAGGTCGCCGCTCGCCTCCACCCGCAGGCCGAGCCTGCCGTGGCGGGCGAGCAGGTCGAGCATGTGGTCGAGGAAGCCGACCCCGGTCCGGGCGCTCGACTCGCCGCCTTCCAGATCGAGCGCCAGGGAGACCCTGGTCTCGGCGGTGCCGCGCTCCTTGTTCGCCGTCCTGCTCATCTTCTAATCATCGCTGACTCGCCGTGGATCGGGAATCCCTCCAGGCGGGCGAGGGCGTCGACGTGCGGCGCCAGCTCGGCGGCGGCGGCGGGCGGGACCTCCACCGTTGCGATCCGGCGCCGGAAGGCGCCCGGGCCGAGCGGGCCGGAGAAGCGCCCGGCGCCGCCGGTCGGCAGCACGTGGTTGGAGCCGGCGACGTAATCGCCGAACGCGGTGGCGCTGCTCGGCCCGGCGAAGACGCAGCCGGCCGTCGTCACCCACTCCGCCAGCGGCGCTGTGTCCTCCTGCAGCAGCTCGAGGTGCTCGGGCGCGAAGGCGTTGGCGAGGCGAACCGCCTCGGCCAGGTCGGGAACGACGACCAGGGCCAGCGGCGAGTCGCCGAGGCCGGGACGCTCGGCGGCGACCCGCGCGGTGGCGTCGGCGAGGGCGGTCAGCAGCGACTCCTCGGCGGCGACCGCGATCAGCGGGCCGTCGGCGCCGTGCTCGGCCTGGGCGCAGAGGTCGAGCGCCGCCCACTCGGGCTCGGCTTCCCGGCCGACGACGACCATCAGCTCGGAGGGGCCGGCCAGCGAGTCGATTCCGACCGTGCCGTAGACGGCCCGCTTGGCCTCGCGCACCCAGGCGTTGCCGGGCCCGGCGATCGCGTCGACCGCGGCGACCGACTCGGTGCCGAAGGCGAGCGCGAAGATCGCCTGCGCGCCGCCGATCGCGTAGACCTCGTCGACCTCGCAGAGCGCCGCGGCGGCGAGGACCGGTGGCGGCAGCTTGCCGTCGGGCCCGGGCGGCGAGGCGAGGACGACCCGGCCGACGCCGGCGACCTGCGCCGGGATCGCCCCCATCAGCACGCTCGACGGGTAGGCGGCACGGCCGCCGGGCGCGTAGATGCCGGCGGCGCCGACGGGAACCTCGCGCAGGGTGACCGTGTGCCCCTGCGACAGCTCGACCAGGCGCGGCTCCTCGTCGACCTGCGCCATCGCGACCGCGCGCACGTTCTCCGCCGCCAGCTCCATCGAGGCGCGGATCTCCGGGCTCAGCCCGGCCAGCGCCCGCTCGGTCTCCGCCGGGTCGACCCGCAGCGACTCCGGCGCCCGCTCGGTCGCGTCGAAGCGCGCGGTCAGCCGCAGCACCGCCGCGTCGCCCTGCTCGCGCACTTCGCGTTCGATCGGACCGACGTCGATGGCCGGCGCCGTCTGCGCCGACCAAGCGCGGATCGCCGCGGCGGTCTTGCCCGGCCCCGACCAGTCGAAGCGCCGTGCCCTCATCGCTCCGCCGCCTCGCGCAGACTCGCGGTCAGCGCGTCGATCTCGGCGCCGCGCAGCTTGTGGGCGACGCGGTTGGCGACGAAGCGGGCCGTGCACTCGACGATCTCCTCGCGCACCTCGAGCTCGTTCTCCTCCAGGGTGCGGCCGGTGGCGACGAGGTCGACGATACCGTCGGCGAGGCCGACCAGCGGCGCCAACTCAACCGATCCCTTGACCTCGATCGTCTCCACCTGCCGCCCGGTCGCCTCGAAGTGGCGCTCGGCGATCCGCGGGTACTTGGTCGCGATCCGCATCATCCCCAGCCGCCGCTGCGCCTCGCCGAGGCTCTCGTCGCCCTTGCGCCCGGCGAGCACCATCCGGCAGCGACCGTAGCCGAGGTCGAGCAGCTCGTAGACCATCCGGTCCGACTGCTCCAGCAGCACGTCCTTGCCGGTGATGCCGACGTCGGCGGCGCCCGCCTCGACATAGGTCGGCACGTCGGAGGGGCGCATCGTCACCAGCGAGATCGTCTCGCCGGGGAAGATCAGCGAGCGCGACTCGCCCCGCACCGCGGCGGTCTCGATCCCAACCGCGTCGAGCAGGTCGAGGGTGCCCTCGAGCAGGGAGCCGCGCGGCACCGCCAGCTTCAGCGGCCCGTCCGGCTTCGCCCCAGCGGTGCCCGCGACCTCGACGCTCACGGCGATCCCCCCCGGCGCGACTCCTCCTCCATCTGGGCGACGTGGACGCGCTCGAGGTAGAGGGCGAAGCCCGCCGCCGGCAGGTCGACGCCGAAGCGCCGCAGCAGCTCGTCGTAGCGACCGCCGCCGCCGAGCACGTGCCCGATCGCCGGGTCGTAGACCTCGAGGATCGCGCCGCTGTAGTAGCCGAGGTCGCGCAGCAGGCCGAGGTCGATGCGGACGCGGTCGGCGGCGCCGCGCTGCTCCAGCGCGGCCAGGGTCTCGCCGAGCCGCGCCGTCGCCCGCTCGACCGCCTCCCCCCCGATCTCCCGCGCCTGCTCGAGGGCATCGCGGCCGCCGCGCAGCTGCGAGAGCTCGAGGCAGGTGGCGACCTGCTCGTCGCCGATTCCGGCCTGGGCCAGCTCCGCCTCGAGGCCGACCAGATCGTGCGTGGCGAGCCGCGAGAGGATCGACCCCCGCCGCTCCTCCGCGACCCCGATCTCGCTCAGCAGCTGCCGGAAGAGGTCGGCGTCGCCGAGGCCGATCACCGCCCGGTCGAGGCCGGCGGCGTCGAGCGCCGCCTCGAGCACCTCGACCACCTCGGCGGTGCCGGCCGGCGCCGGGGCGCCGATCAGCTCCACCCCCGCCTGGGCGAACTCGCGCATCTGACCGCGCTGCGGCCGCACCGCGCGGAAGGCGTTGGCAAGGTAGGAGAAACGCAGCGGCGGCTCGGCGCTGGCGAAGCGGGTGGCGACGAGACGGGCGATCGGCACGGTCATGTCCGAGCGCAGCGCCAGCAGGTCGCCACGCTCGTCGAAGAAGCGGTAGGCCGAGCTCGCCGTGCGTCCGTCGCCGCGGGCCAGCACCTCGTCGTACTCGATCGCCGGCGTCGCCACCTCGCCGTAGCCGCGCTCTTCGAAGACCGCGATCATCGATTGGTGGAGCCTGCGCAGCTCGCGCATCTCGTCGGGCAGGATGTCCCGGGTTCCTGGCGGTATCGGGTGGATCATCGGAGGGACCTTACGAGAGCGCCGTTGCAGAAACGGCTACGCGGGGATCTCCGCAGAGGTCCGTTCAATGCGGGCGCCGAGGCCGCGCAGGCGCTCGTCGATCGACTCGTAGCCGCGATCGATCTGGCGGATGTTGCCGATCTCCGACTTGCCGTCGGCGGCCAGGGCGGCGATGAGCATCGCCATCCCGGCGCGGATGTCGGGGCTCTCGACCCGTTCGCCGTGAAGCCGGCTCGGACCGCTGACGATCGCCCGGTGGGGATCGCAGAGCGTGATCCGAGCGCCCATCGCGACCAGCTTGTCGACGAAGAAGAGGCGGTTCTCGAACATCTTCTCGAAGATCAGGATCTCGCCGTCCGCCTGGGTGGCGAGGGCGAGCGCGATCGAGGTCAGATCGGCCGGGAAGGCGGGCCAGGGCCCGTCCTCGATCTTCGGGATCGCGCCGCCGACGTCGGGCTTTACCCGCAACCGCTGCTCGGGCGGGACGATCACGTCGTCGCCGTCGAGGCTCGACTCGAGCCCGAGGCGGCGGAACTGGCGGCGGACCATCAGCAGGTCGGCGGGCGCGGCGTCGCGGACGCGCAGCTCGCCGCCGGTGGCGGCGGCCAGCGCCATGAAGCTGGCGACCTCGATGTGGTCGGGGGAGATCGTGTGCTCGGCGCCGCCGAGGCAGTCGCGGCCGTGGACCGTCATCACATTGGAGCCGATCCCCGTGACCTCGGCCCCCATCGCGCTGAGCAGGCGCGCCAGGTCCTGCACGTGCGGCTCGCAGGCGGCATTGGAGATCGTCGTCGCCCCCTGCGTCAGCGCGGCGGCCATCAGCGCGTTCTCAGTCCCCATCACCGAGGGCTCGTCCATGAAGATCGCGCAGGGCCGCAGGCCGCCGGACGGAGCGCTGAGCTCGATCCAGCGCTCGCCCTCGACGCGGGCGCCGAGGTCGGCGAAGGCGTCGAGGTGGGCGTCGAGGCGGCGGCGGCCGATGAAGTCGCCACCCGGGGGCGGCATGCGGGCCTCGCCGAAGCGGGCCAGCAGCGGCCCGGCGAGCAGGAAGGAGGCGCGGATCTTCTCCGAGAGGTCGCGGTCGACAGCGACGGCGCTGACGCCGCGCGCGCAGAGCCGCAGGCTGTTGTCGGCGACCCACTCGGCTTCGACCCCGAGTTGCTCGAGCAGGGCGACCTGCGCCTCGGTGTCGCGGATCCGCGGCACCCGGTGCAGAAGCAGCTCCTCCTCGGTGAGCAGGCAGGCGGCCAGGATCGGCAGGGCGGCGTTCTTGTTGCCGGCCGCGGTCACCTCGCCCGCGAGGGGGGCGCCTCCTTCGATCACGAACTTCTCCATGGTCCCGCTAGAGTACTGGCGCAATGGGATGCGGGTAGAGACCCCGATCGGCATCGCGGGTTGCCCTCGCGGCGCTGATCTTGCGCTTTGCCAGGCACGAAATGCAAGCGCCCGTGCAAAAACGAGAAGCCGTCCGGAAGCGTCCGTAGATTCGAACCTATGTTCGATACGAGAAAGAACTTCAGCGACAAGGCGGTCGACGCCGCCGACCTGATGATCGACTTCGCCACTCTCGGCGAGTACGGCCTCGAGCCGACCGACGCACCGCCCCGCCCATGCGAGGCTCGTCGGCGCCCCGGCAACCTGCGCAGCTCCGGATCCTGGAACGCGGCCATAGCCCGCTTCGCCCCGCAGTCCTAGAAGACGAAGGGCCACCCACCGGGTGGCCCTGAGCGTCGAGAAGATTCCGGCGGCGACCTACTCTCCCAGGAGGTTGCCCTCCAAGTACCATCGGCGCTGAGGGGCTTAACTGCTCTGTTCGGAATGGGAAGAGGTGTTTCCCCCTCGCTATGCGCCACCGGAAATTGTCCGAGACCGCGCCCGGTGAAGCTTGAAAACTGCACAAGGCCAACAGGGTAAGAAATATCCGTCAAGCCCTCGACCCATTAGTACCGGTCGGCTGAGCGCATCGCTGCGCTTGCACCGCCGGCCTATCGACCTGGTGGTCTACCAGGGGTCTTACTCCCTCGAAGGGATGGGAGAGCTCATCTCGAGGACGGCTTCCCGCTTAGATGCCTTCAGCGGTTATCCGTTCCGTGCGTAGCTAACCTGCGGTGCCCTTGGCAGGACAACAGATACACCAGCGGCACGTTCATCCCGGTCCTCTCGTACTAGGGATGACTCCCCTCAACTCTCCAACGCCCACAGCAGATAGGGACCGAACTGTCTCACGACGTTCTGAACCCAG
>JBBDTK010000064.1:0-7249 GCA_040904405.1 Solirubrobacterales bacterium
CTCGATCCCCACCTCGGCCGCCAGCTCGGCGCCGCGCAGCAGCGGCTCGGGCGGCCCGGCGCGGCCCCAATCGAGCGCCGCGGCGAGCAGTTCGCGAGCGAGGCTGAGGTGGGCCTCGATCGCCTCCTCGGTGGCGAAGGGGCCGCTGCCGCGGGCCGAGAGCCGGTCGGCGACGGTGAGCAGGGTGACGTCGGCGCTGACCGGCGCGGTCGCCCGCAGGTACTCGTAGACGCGCCGCCGCGAGAGCGGCGCCTCGTGGACGAGGAAGCCGAGCCGCAGGTGGTGCCGGGTGAGCCCCTGCAGGTGCTGGCTCAGGCGCCGGCTGGCGCGCAGTCGGCGGCAGATCGCGCCGACGATCTCGGCCCCCTCGCTGTCGTGGCCGATGAAGGTGACGTGGCCCCCGTGCTCGCCGCAGGTCGCCGGCTTGCCGATGTCGTGCAGGAGGGCGCCGAAGCGCAGCGCGGTGCCGTGGCTCATCTCGTCGGCGAGCGGCGCGTCGAGCAGCTCGCGAGCCTCCACGGCGCGCTCGCCGGCGAAGCGCGACAGGTCGGCCTCGACCGCCAGCGTCTGCTCCAGCACCGCCAGCGTGTGCCCGAGCACGTCGAGGTGATGGTTGGGCCCCTGCTCGACCCCGCGCAACGCGTCCAGCTCCGGCAGCACCGCGGCGATCAGCCCGAGCTCGTCGAGCAGGGCCACGCCGCGCAGCGGGTCGGGGTCGCCGAGCAGGCGGCGCAGCTCGGCCAGCTGCCGCTCGCCAGCCGGGTCGGCGGCGCGCGTCGCTTCGCTTCGCGCCAGCGCCGCCGTGGCCGGGTCCACCTCCAGCCCAAGGCCGGCGGCGAGCCGGGCGGCGCGCAGCAGCCGCAGCGGGTCCGCGCGGAAGCTGTCCTCGCCGACGACCCGCAGCCGCCGGCGCTCGAGATCGTCGAGGCCGCCGAAGGGGTCGATCGGCTCGCCCCCGGCAAGCGGCACGGCGACCGCGCCGACGCTGAAGTCGCGCTTGCCCAGGTCGGCCTCGATCGTCTCGCCGCGTAGCGCGGTGAGGTCGATCTGCCAGCTGCCGTCGCGGGCGGCGACCCGCCAGGTGGCGAACTCGGAGGAGAGCTCGAAGGCGAAGCCGTCGCCCGCGACGGCGATCGACTTCGCCGCCGCCGCCGGCTCGCCGGCCACGGCGAGGTCGAGGTCGGCGACCTCGCGGGCCAGGGCGGCGTCGCGGACGGCGCCGCCGGCGATCCACACTCCCCCCTCCTCCCCGGCCAGCGCCCGTCGCGCGATCGCGACCGGGGTCGAGGCGTCGAGGCGCTCGGAGAGGGTCACTCCCCCACCCTGGGGACGCGGGCGGAGATCCCGCAGGTGATCTCGTAGTTGATCGTGCCGAGCCGGCGGGCGAGCTCCTCGGCGAGGATCCGCTCCCCTCCCTGGGCGCCGATCAGGACCGCCTCCGCGCCGGGCTCGACCTCGCTCTCGGGCCCGAGGTCGACGGTCACGTTGTCCATCGAGACGGTGCCGACGAGCGGCTGGCGGCGGCCGCCGACGAGAACCTCGGCGTTGTTGGAGAGGCCGCGGCGCAGGCCGTCGCCGTAGCCGAGCGGCAGCACGCCGATCCGGGTCCGCCGCTCGGCCCGCCAGCTGCGGCCGTAGCCGGCGCTGTCGCCCGGCTCGAAGTCCTTGACGTCGGCGACGTAGGAGCGCAGCGAGAGGGCGGGCCGCAGCCCGCGCTCGTCCGGGTCGCCCTGGAAGGGGTCGAGCCCGTAGACGGCGACCCCGCAGCGGGCCATGTCGAAGTGGGAGCGGCGGTCGCGGAAGACGGCGGCGCTGTTGGCGGCGTGGACGGCGATGCCGGGGAGCTCGCTCCGCGCCACCCCGGCGACGGCCTCGAAGCGATCGAGCTGCTCGCCGAAGAACCCGGAGTCGGGCTCGTCGGCGGTGGCGAAGTGGGTCCAGACCCCGGCCGGCTCGAGCCCGGGGCCGGCGGCGCAGGCCCGCAGCAGCTCCAGCACCGCGCCGGGGTCGCGGTTGCCGAGCCGGCCCATGCCGCTGTCGTGCTTGACGTGGACGCGGGCCGGCCGGCCCTGCGCCTGCGCCCGGGCGGCGACCAGCTCGAGGAAGCCGCTGTTCCAGACGGCGACCTCCGAGCCGGCGGCGAGCGCGGTGTCGAGCTCCTCCGCGGTCAGCGCGCCCATCGTCAGCAGGCCGACGTGCGGCAGGCGGCGGCCGATCTGCTCCGCCTCGCCCGCCGTCGCCACCGCAAGCTTGCTGGCGCCGCCGGCAAGCGCAGCCTCGGCACAGGCATCGGCGCCGTGACCGTAGCCGTCGGCCTTGACCACCGCGCACAGCTCCGCGTCCGCGCCCAGCTCCTGCTTCAGCCGAGCGCAGTTGTGGCGCACCGCGTCGAGGTCGATCCGGGCCAGCGCCCGCGGCACGTCAGTCCTCGACGAGCGCGGCCAGCGCGTCGGCCCGCGTGACCATCCCGACGAAGCGGCCCTCGTCGTCGACCACGGGGAGGTGGTTGTGATGGCTCTCGGCGATCCTGCGCGCCACCGTCTCGGCGCTGGAGTAGTCGTTGACGACCACCGGGTCGGCGCTCATCAGCTCGGAGACCTCGGCCGCGAAGGCCTTGTCGAGCCGCTCCTCGAAGCCCTTCATCGAGCCGACGAAGACGATGCCGCCCATGATGTTGAGGTAGTGCGGCAGGTGCAGATCCGCTTCCTCCTCGCTCAGAACCAGGTCGGACTCGCTGACGATGCCGACGACCTTGCCGCCGTCGTCGACCACCGGGATCGCCCCCTTGTCGGTCTGCGCCAGCAGCTCGATCGCGTTGCGCGCCTCGGCGCTGGGCGAGACGCTGGGGACGGAGCTGTCCATGATCTCGGCGGCGGTCTTCATCCCGGCGAGATTATTCGAACCGACAGATCCGGCGTTGTGCGAGTTGTACGTGCCAGAGCACGTACAAAGTCATCAGCGGCGAGCTACGGCGCTCTCAGACCGACCGGGATCGACTCGATCACGTCGGTCGCGATCACCGACTCGGCGGCGCCGACGCGGCGGGCCGCCTCGCGGCCGGCGCGGGCGTGGGCGAGGACCGCGGCGCAGGCGGCCTCGAACGGCTCGAGGCCGCGCGCGCGCCGCGCCGCGGCGATGCCGGTCAGCACGTCGCCGCTGCCGGCGGTGGCGAGGGCAGGCGCGGAGAGGGCGTTGACCGCGACGCGCCCGCCGTCGGCGACGATCGTGTCGTCGCCCTTGAGGACGACCACGGCGCCGCTGATCCGCGCGGCCTCCCGCGCCGCGGCGAGCCGCCGCGCCGACACCTGCTCGGCAGAGCGCCCGAGCAGGCGGCCGAGCTCGCCGGCGTGCGGGGTGAGGATCGTCGGCGCCGGGCGGGCGGCGATCCGATCGAGCTCGCCGGCGAAGGCGTTGAGCCCGTCGGCGTCGAGCACCAGCGGCGCCGCGATCGCCGGCAGGACGTCGCGGACCAGCTCGACCGAGCCGGGGTCCCTGCCCAGCCCCGGCCCGAGCGCGCCGGCGGCGGCCCGCTCGAAGGCACGCAGCAGCGGCTTCGCCGAGGCGGGCGCGAGACAGCCGTCGCCACCGGGGCAGGCGGTCGACATCACCTCCGGCTGGGCCTGCTCGAAGACCTGCTCGAGGTCGGCCGGGACGGCGACGGTCGCGTAGCCGGCGCCGGCGCGGATCGCCGCCAGCGAGGCCAGCCGCACGGCGCCGGTCAGGCCGCGCGAGCCGCCGGCGATCGTCACCTGGCCGGAGCTGAACTTGGTCGAGCGGGGGCCGCGGCGGGGCGCGAGCTCCAGCACGGCGGCGCCGATCTCGCCCGCCGCCGGCACGCCCGGCGCCCCCGCCGGGATCCCGATCGGGACGACGCGGAGCTCGCCCGCGTGCCACTTGCCGGGGGCGACGCGCTGGCCCAGCTTCGGAGCGTGGAAGGTCACCGTCAGCTCGGCTTCGACCGCGACCCCGGCGACCTCGCCGCTGGAGGCGTCGACGCCGGAGGCGATGTCGCAGGCCACGACCGGCGCCCGGCAGGCGCGGATCGCCTCGATCGCCGCCGCCGCGGGCTCGCGCGGGGCGCCGCCGAAGCCGGTGCCGAAGATCGCGTCGACGATCGCTCCCGAGCCCGCGAGCCGGGCGGCGAGATCGCCGACCTCGACCGGCTCGGCTTCGAAGCGCTCGAGGTTGGCGACGGCGTCGCCGCGCAGCTCCGCCGCCGGCCAGAGCAGCAGCGCCTCGACCTCGAAGCCGGCCTCGGCCAGGTAGCGAGCGGCGACCAGGCCGTCGCCGCCGTTGTTGCCCTTGCCGCAGACGACCCGCACCGGCCCGTCCCCGGCGAGCTCGCCGGCAGCCTCGGCGACCGCCCGCCCGGCCGCCTCCATCAGCTCCAGCGAGGGGACCCCGACCTCCTCGATCGCCCAGCGATCGACCGCCCGCATCCCTTCGGCGTCATACAGCGGCTCGAGCCAGCTCTCCATCTCAGGCAGTGTCGGCAATCGCCACCGCCGCCGCCACCTCGCGCGAGTGGGTCAGGGAGATCTGTATCTGCCGGCCGGCGGCTGCTTCGGCGGCGCGGCCGCTGAGGCGGACGCTGGGTGGCTTGCCGGCGAGGACCTCGATCTCGCCGAGGCCGAAGCCGCCGCTGAGGCCGAGCGCCTTGACCACCGCCTCCTTGGCGGCGAAGCGGGCGGCGAGGTGGCGGCCGGGGCGGGCGCGGGCCGCCGCGTACTCGCGCTCGGCGGCGCTGAAGATGCGCTCGGCGAGGCGCGGGTGGCGCTCCAGGGCGCGCTCCATGCGCTCGATCTCAAGCAGGTCGATGCCGACGCCGCCGGCCACCGGCAGGCCTACTTCTCGAGGCCGACGATCAGCTTCGCGGTCGCGACGTCGCCCTCGGATCCGGAGCCGATCGCGAGGTAGCGGATCGGGTCCAGGTAGGGCTTCGCGTCCTCGAACCCGCCTTCGGAGGCCGGGATCAGCGAGTCGGCGAGGCGCAGCGCCGCGGCGCCGTCGGCGAAGGCGGCGATCGGCGTGTCGCCGAGCGCCGCGACCGCTTCGACGTAGGCCGGGTTGTCCGCGAGCGTCTTGCCGGAGGCCGCCCGCAACCCGCTCAGCGTCGCCGGCAGGCCGTAGCCGATCGCGAGCCGTCCCTCTCTGGCGGCGACCACCAGCGGCTTGTCGCCGAGATCGTCGTCGCGCACCGAGAAGCCGTCGACGTTGCCGCTCAGGGCGGTCACGCCCTCGACCTTGACGTTGCGCAGCAGGCCGCGGATCTGCTCGACCGCTTCGACCGCCTCCGAGCCTTCGCTGGTCAGCACCAGGGCGCCGCCGAGGCCGCGCTCGTCGCGGCCGACGGCGAAGGCGGCGGCGTCTTCGAGCGAGTCGGCGAACGATTCGAGGTCGATGCCGATTTCCTTCAGGCCTTTCTTCAGCTGGTTCGGCGGGACCGTCCCGGGCAGCCCCTCCTTGTCGAGGCCGTCGATCGCTTCCTGCAGCTGAGTCCCGAAGCCGGAGACGGCGAAGCCGAAGAAGGCGTCGGCGGGCAGCGAGCCGAGCAGATCGGAGGCGTCGCCGCTGGGCGGCTCCTCGCCGGCGAGGTCGCTGCTCAAGTCGAACTCGATCCGGTCTTTGCCGGGGATCAGGCTGGCGACCGCGGTCGCTTCGCTGGGATCGACGCCGGCGTTCTGCAGCGCCTGGCGCGCCGCCGGGTCGATCTCGCCGCCGCCCTGGTCGATCAGGCGGCCGACGTCGACGTAGACGTCGGCCAGGCTGCCCTCGGTGGCGTTCGCGTAGGCGTCCTCGAAGCTGCTTTCGTCGGCGAGCGAGTCGCCCTCGGCCACCGCTTCCACCCGCTCCAGCTGCCGCTCGCCGCCGGCGATGACGAGGAAGCCGGCAATCGTGCGCGCCACGTATTCGCCGCCGGCGCCTTCCTGCTTGTCGATGAAGGCCTGCGTCGCCTCGGTGTCGGTCGACTCCGCGATCAGGATCGGGTCGGAGAGGTCGCCGCCCTCGAGCCGCTCGAAGACCGCCGCCGCCCGTTCGCCCAGCCACGGCTCGACTTCCCTGTCGTAGTCGAACGGCTCGCCGTCCTCCGCGGCTTCGCTTTCCAGCTTGGAGACGATCAGCTCGCCGAGGTCCTCGACGCCGGCGATCTTGGCGGCGATCGCGTCGACGTTCGACTTCACTTCGCCGCTCGGCCGCACGTCGCCTTCGACGTAGACGACCGACCCGGGCGGCGCCAGGCCGGCGAGGTCGGAGCCGGAGTCGCCGCCGCAACCGGCGGCCAGCGCCGGCAGGGCGAGGATGACGAGCAGGGCGGAGAGCGGACGGAACCTCATCGAGGCGGGCATCCTACCCGCTCCTCACTCGACCGTGACCGTCTTGGCCAGATTGCGCGGCTGGTCGACGTTGAGACCGCGGGCGCGGGCGATGTCGTAGGCGAGCAGCTGCAGCGGCAGGACCGCCAGGATCGGCTGCAGCATCCAGTCGCAGCGGGCGACCTCGATCGTCTCGTCGGCGACCTGCGCGACCCGCTCGCCGCCCGCGGTCGCGATCGCGATCGTGTCGGCGCCGCGCGCCCGCACCTCCTCGACGTTGGAGAGGACCTTCTCCAGCACCGGGCTCTCGGTGGCGACGCAGACCACCGGCGTCGACTCGTCGAGCAGGGCGATCGGCCCGTGCTTCATCTCCCCCGCCGCGTAGGCGTCGGTGGGGATGTAGGAGATCTCCTTCAGCTTCAGCGCCCCCTCGAGGCAGACCGGCAGGCCGACGTGGCGGCCGAGGTAGAGGAAGAACTCCCCCTCGGCGTGGCGCGCGGCGACCGCCCGGACCGGCTCCTCGCAGCTCTCCAGGGTCGCTTCGATCTTCGACGGCAGCGACTTCAGCTCGGCGACCAGCTCGGCCACCCGCTCGCGCGGCAGCGTCGCCCGCAGCTCCGCCAGCCGCAGCCCGACCAGGTACATCGCCGCCACCTGGGCGACGAAGGTCTTGGTCGCGGCGACGCTGATCTCGAGGCCGCTGCGGGTGTAGAGGACGGCGTCGGCGTCGCGGGTCGCCTGGCTGCCCATGACGTTGGTCACCGCCAGCACCTTGGCGCCGCGCTCGCGGGCCAGCCGGATCGCCGCCAGCGTGTCGGCCGTCTCACCGGACTGGGTGATCCCGATCACCAGGTCCCCCTCCCCCACCACCGGGTTGCGGTAGCGGTACTCGGAGGCGACGTCCATCTCGACCGGGACCCGCGCCCATTCCTCGA
>JBBDTK010000065.1:0-7181 GCA_040904405.1 Solirubrobacterales bacterium
CCCGCCATATAGGCGGGTAACTGCGACTTCGGCATATTGGGTGCATGAAAGTGCTGATCGCCGACGACCACGGGATCGTCCGCTCCGGCCTGCGGCTGCTGCTCGAGCGCCAGCCGGACATCGAGGTGGTCGCCGAGGCGGCGGATGGCGCCGAGGCCCGCGCGCTGGCGATCCGCGAGCGACCCGACCTGGCGATCCTCGACGTCAAGATGCCGAAGCTGACCGGGCTGCAGGCGACCCGCGAGATCAAGGCGCAGGCGCCCGAGGTCGCCGTCCTGATCCTCTCCATGCACGACGACGAGCGCTACCTCTTCGAGGCGCTCAAGGCGGGCGCCTCGGGCTACGTGCTGAAGACGCAGGCGGACATCGACCTTCTCGCCGCGGTCCGGGCGATCGAGCGCGGCGAGCCCTTCCTCACCCCCGGGGCGCAGCGCTCGCTGATCAAGGACATGCTCGAGCGCGGCTCGAGCGGCGAGCAGGAGCTGACGCCGCGCGAGGAGGAGATCGTCAAGCTGGTCGCCGAGGCGCACACGACGAAGCAGATCGCGGCGATCCTCCACCTCGCCGAGAAGACGGTCGAGAACCACCGCGCGAACGCGATGCGCAAGCTCGGCATGCGCGACCGGGTCGAGCTCGTCCGCTACGCGATCCGCCGCGGCCTGATCGAGCCCTGAGCCCGCGCCACCTCCCCATAACCGACTGCTTCAGTAGGATTTAGGCAGATGCTGTTCTCGACCAAAGCCGAGTACGGAGTGCGACTGATGGTCGAGCTGGGCCGCCAGCCCGGCTCCGCCCCGGTCTCGCTCAGCGCCGTCGCCGAGGCAGAGCGACTGCCGCTGTCCTACCTCGAGCACCTGGTGGCCAAGCTGCGCAAGGCCGGCCTGGTCAGCTCGACCCGCGGCGCCCACGGCGGCTACCGCCTGGCGGAACCCGCCGAGGCGATCACCCTCGACCGGGTGGTCGAGGCGCTGGAAGGCCAGATCGCGCCGATGGAGTGCTTCCACGAGACTCCCGAGGGCAAGGTGCTCTGCTCGCACGAGGTCGACGGCGACCGCGCCTGCGCCACCAAGCTGCTCTGGACCCGGGTACAGGGCGGCGTCACCAAGGCGCTGGCCGGCACCACGCTCGCCGAGCTGGTCGAGTTCGCCGGCGAGGCCGCAGCCGCGGACGAGAACTCGCCGGTCGGCAGCGCCGCCGCTTAACCCATAACCCAGAAACGGAGCGAAATTGGCTGAGCTGGAGATACGCAACCTGCACGTGAGCGTCGAGGGCAAAGAGATCCTCCGCGGCCTCGACCTCGAGGTCGAGAAGGGCAAGGTGCACGCGCTGATGGGGCCGAACGGGTCGGGCAAGTCGACCCTGGCCAACGCAATCATGGGCCACCCCGCGCTCGAGGTGAGCGAGGGCTCGATCGTCTTCAAGGGCGAGGACATGACCGAGGCCGATCCCGACGAGCGCTCCCGCGCCGGCCTCTTCATGGCCTTCCAGTACCCGGTGGCGATCCCGGGGGTCTCGGTCAGCAAGTACCTGCGGATGATCCTCAACGCCAGACGGGAAGCGCGCGGTGAGGCCGAGATCAAGATCAAAGAGTTCGCCAAGGTCGCCCAGGAGGCGATGCAGCTGGCCAACATCCCGAAGGACTTCTCCAGCCGCTACCTCAACGACGGCTTCTCCGGCGGCGAGAAGAAGCGGATGGAGCTGCTGCAGCTGGCCCTCTTGATGCCCGAGATCGCGGTGCTCGACGAGACCGACTCCGGCCTCGACATCGACGCGCTGCGCACCGTCGCCGATGGCGTCAACAAGTTCGCCGGCCCGGAGATGGGCGTGCTGATCATCACCCACTACCAGCGCATCCTGCACATGGTCAAGCCCGACTCGGTCCACGTGATGTACGAGGGGCGGATCGTCAAAGAGGGCGGCCCGGAGCTGGTCGGCCAGCTCGAGGAGAAGGGCTACGGCTGGATCGGCGAGGAGGTAGAGGCGGGCGCGACCGCCTAGCCTCGCGACGATGGAGCCGACGACGACCAAGCCCGCGGCGTCGGACTTCCCGATCGAGAAGGTCCGCGCCTCCTTCCCGGCGCTACAGCGGGAGGTGCACGGGCAACCGGTCGCCTACCTCGACAGCGGCGCCAGCGCGCAGCGGGTGCTGGCCTCGATCCAGGCGGTCGACCGCTACGAGCGCGACCACCACTCCAACGTCCACCGCGGCTCGCACACGCTCTCGGCCGAGGCGACCGCCGCCTTCGAGGGAGCGCGGGCGACCGTCGCCGACCACATCGGCGCCGCCGACCGGCGCGAGGTCGTCTTCGTCCGCAACGCGACCGAGGCGATCAACCTGGTGGCGCGCGCTTGGGGCGATGCCAAGATCGGCGCCGGCGACCGCATCGTGCTGACCGAGATGGAGCACCACTCGAACATCGTCCCTTGGCAGCAGCTGGCCGAGCGGGCGGGGGCCGAGGTCGACTGGGTCCCGGTCGGCGAGGACGGGATGCTCGACCTGGAGGCATATTCGGCGCTGCTGGAACGCGGCCCGAAGCTCGTCGCCGTCACCCACGTCTCCAACGTGCTCGGGACCGAGAACCCGCTGGCGGAGATCTCCCGCCTGGCCCACGAGGCGGGCGCCCTGGTGCTCGCCGACGGCGCCCAGGCGGCGCCGAAGCTGCCGCTCGACGTCGCCGAGCTGGGGGTCGACTTCTACGCGCTCACCGGCCACAAGCTCTACGCGCCGACCGGGATCGGGGCGCTCTGGGGCAGGCTGGAGCTGCTGCGGGCGATGCCGCCGTTCCTCGGCGGCGGCTCGATGATCGGCAAGGTGACGACCGCGGGGACGACCTACGCCGACCCGCCGGCCCGCTTCGAGGCCGGCACGCCGGCGATCGCGCAGGCAATCGGGATGGCCTCGGCGCTGCGCTGGCTCGACGGCCTCGGGATGGAGGCGGTGCGAGCCCACGAGGAGCGGATCGCCGCCTATGCGTTGGAGCGGCTGGCCGAGGTCCCCGGCCTGCGCCTCTTCGGCCCGGGGGGCGCCGGTAGCGATGCCCCTATGGCGACCGCCAACCACCGGCACGTCCCGGGAGGAGTCGACTCGGCGGGGGAGACCGGCCGGGTCGGCCCCGTCTCCTTCGAGCTCGGAGGCATCCACGCCCACGACGTCTCCGAGATCCTCGACCGCCACGGCGTCGCCGTCCGCGCCGGCCACCACTGCGCGCAGCCGCTGATGGAACGGCTCGGCGTCGCCGCCACCGCCCGAGCCAGCTTCGGCGTCTACACCACGCCCGAGGAGATCGACCGCCTGATCGACGGCCTCCACGACACCCGCAAGGTCTTCGGCCTCTGACGATGGACGAGCTCTACCGGGACCAGATCCTCGAGCACTACAAGCGGCCGCACAACTTCGGCCGGTTGGAGGGGCCCGACCTCGAGTTCGAGGACACGAACCCCTTCTGCGGCGACGAGCAGCACCTGACGATCCGGCTCGACGGCGAGGGGCGGGTCGCCGAGGTCGCCTTCGAGGGCCAGGGCTGCGCGATCTCCACCGCGGCGACCTCGCTCTTGACCGACGAGCTGGTCGGCCGCTCGCGCGAGGAGCTGCTGCGGCTGCCGAAGGAGTTCGTCCTCGACCTGCTCGGGATCGAGATCTCGGCGACGCGGATGAAGTGCGCGATGCTGGGCCTCAAGGTCGTCAAGAGCGCCAGCCTCGGCGCGGCCGCCGAATGGGAGGACGAGGGGCGGCCGGGCGACCCGGAGACGGAGCGAGCGCGCGACCCGATCTGACCCGCAGAAGCCTTCCGCTGCGACTTTTGGTCGTATAGGACACATAAGTCGCAGCGGAACGACAGGGCAGAGCCGCCGACCTCCCCTCTCGCTAAAATCCGACCGTAGAAGTAGGATTAAGTCTCAACCCGCACGAATGCGCGCGGGAGAAGCTGGAGCCTCTTGACCGACACCGCTGGAACCACGATCCAGGTCTGCCCGCTTGCCGAGCTGCCGCCCGGCGCTACCCGCCTGGTCGAGCACGATGGCGCCAAGATCGGCATCTTCAACTGCGACGGCGCCCTCTATGCGATCGAGGACCGCTGCTCGCACGACGACGGGCCGCTGGCCGAGGGCGAGTTCGACCCGGCCACCTGCACGGTCGAGTGCCCCCGGCACGGCTCGCTCTTCGACCTGAGCACCGGCAGGCCGAAGACGCTCCCCGCCTATGCTCCGGTGCAGACGTTCACGGCGGCCGTCGTGGACGACAACATCGTTCTGGAGGTCTGATTCGCCATGGCAACGCCCGAGGCAGTCGCAGAGAAGAGAGAGCTTGCCGGCATCAACGCCGACTACAAGGAGAAGTTCGGCTTCCACGACCCCGAGAGCGGTTACGCCTACAAAGCCCCCAAGGGGCTCAGCCGCGAGGTGGTCGAATCGATCTCCGAGTACAAGGACGAGCCGCGGTGGATGCGCGAGTTCCGGCTCAAGTCGCTGGAGCACTTCGAACAGCGCCCGACCCCGAGCTGGGGCGGCAACCTCGGCCAGATCGACTTCGACGACATCCACTACTTCGTCCGCGCCTCGGACAAGAACAGCCGCGACTGGAGCGAGGTCCCCGAGGACATCAAAAACACCTTCGACCGGCTCGGCATCCCCGAGGCGGAGCGCAAATTCCTCTCCGGCGTCGGCGCCCAGTACGAGTCCGAGGTCGTCTACCACCAGGTCAACGAGAAGCTCGAGGCTCAGGGCGTGATCTTCACCGACATGGACACGGCGCTGCGCGAGCACGAGGACCTGATCCGCGAGCACTGGGCGACGGTGATCCCGGCCAACGACAACAAACTGGCGGCGCTCAACTCGGCCGTCTGGTCCGGCGGCTCCTTCGTCTACGTGCCGGCCGGGGTCAAGGTCGAGATGCCGCTGCAGGCCTACTTCCGGATCAACACCGAGAACATGGGCCAGTTCGAGCGCACGCTGATCATCGCCGAGGAGGGCTCCGACGTCCACTACATCGAGGGCTGCACGGCGCCGGTCTACTCGACCGACTCGCTGCACTCCGCGGTGGTCGAGATCATCGCCAAACCGAGCTCGCGGGTCCGCTACACGACGGTCCAGAACTGGTCGCAGAACGTCTACAACCTGGTCACCAAGCGCGCGATCGCGCAGGAGAAGGCGACGATGGAGTGGGTCGACTGCAACCTCGGCTCGAAACTAACGATGAAGTACCCGTCGATCTACCTGCTCGGGCGCGAAGCGCACGGCGAGATCCTCTCGATCGCCTTCGCCGGCGAGGGCCAGCACCAGGACGCCGGCGGCAAGATCATCCACGCCGCGCCGAAAACCTCGTCCTCGATCTTCTCCAAGTCGATCTCCAAGGACGGCGGCCGCAGCACCTACCGCGGCCTGCTCGAGGTCGCCGACGGGGCGACCGAGTCGCGCTCGAAGGTGGTCTGCGACGCGCTGCTGCTCGACGAGGACTCGCGCTCGGACACCTACCCGACGATCCGGATCGGCGAGAACGACGCCGACGTCGGCCACGAGGCGACCGTCTCGAAAATCGGCGACGAGCAGGTCTTCTACCTGCAGAGCCACGGGCTCGACGAGGAGGAGGCCTCGAAGATGATCGTCAACGGCTTCATCGAGCCGGTGACCAAAGAGCTGCCGATGGAGTACGCCGTAGAGCTCAACCGACTGATCGAGCTGCAAATGGAGGGCTCGATCGGGTGATCTGGCGGCCCGGGAAGGCCCCTGGCCGCGTCCGTGGCCGGGGGTCGTGCAGAGCACTGCCCCCCGGCCCAGTCCTTGCCAGGTACCTTCCCGACCTCGCCAGAGTCACCCGATCGTCTCCGAGAAACCAGTTCGCTCGTCTCAGATGACCCCAACGCAAACCACTTCCGAACCAACCTGGCTGGAGGAGAGGCGCCGGCAAGGCGCCTCTCTCGCGCAGAGCCTCCCCCTCCCCGACCAGAAGGCGAAGGGATGGGAATTCACCGACCTCTCCGAGCTGGAGATCGACGCCTACGAGGCCGGCGCGGCGAACGCCACGATCGAGGGGGCCGACGGCGCCACGGTGCTGCCGCTGGCGGCGGCGCTGGAGAGCCACGAGGAGCTGCTGCGCGAGCGGCTCGGCTCGCTGGTGCCGAGCGAGGACCCCTTCGTCGCCCGCAACGAGGCGGGCTGGCGCGACGGGGTCCTGGTCCACGTGCCGGCCGGGGTCTCCGTCGCCGAGCCGATCCGGGTCGAGCTGCCCCTCGACGAGGACGGCGCCGCGGTCTTCTGGCGCACCCTGATCGTGCTCGAGGAGGGCGCCGAGGCGGAGGTCTGGGAGCACTGCTCCTCGGCCGGCGACGAGACCGACGCCCTGCTCAACTCGGTGGTCGAGCTGCACGTCGGACAGGCGGCACGGCTGCGCTACGTCGCCACCCAGGACATCTCCGAGCGGGCCTGGATCTTCTCCAGCCAGCGCGCCCGGGTCGAGCGCGACGGGCGCCTCGACTGGACCGCGCTCGGCTTCGGCTCGGGGCGCGGCAAGGTGCGGATGGAGACCAACCTCGCCGGGGCCGGGTCGGAGGCCCGGGTGACCGGCGGCTACGCCGGCGGCCCCGGCCAGCACCTCGACTACGACACCCGGCAGGAGCACTCGGCGCCCAACACGTTCTCCGACCTCGCCTTCCGCGGCGTCCTCGCCGCCGGCGCGACCGCCGTCTGGCGCGGGATGATCCGGGTCGACCCCGGCGCCCAGGGAACCGATGCCTTCCAGGAGAGCCGCAACCTGCTGCTCTCCCCCGACGCCCACGCCGACGCGATCCCCGGGCTCGAGATCGAAGCCGACGACGTGCGCTGCACCCACGCCGCGGCGATCGCCCAGATCGACCGCGACCAGCTCTTCTACCTGACCTCGCGCGGGCTCAGCCCGGCGGCGGCCAAGCAGATCATCATCGAGGGCTTCCTCGAGTCGCTGGTGGAGCGGCTGGCCGAGGGGCCGGTGCGCGACGAGGTCTCAGCCGCGCTCGAGCGTCGCCTCGCCGAGATCCTCTAGTACACGTATCCGGAAATTCTGGTCGGAATCGACGAGTGGCTGGGCGTGCCTGACGACGCACGTGGGATGAGTCGATGCCGAAGCATCGGCGATTCCCACGGGTGGCGTCAGGTGCGTCCAGACGCCGCCGAAACGATCTGAATTTCCGGATACGTGTACTAGCCGC
>JBBDTK010000066.1:0-7157 GCA_040904405.1 Solirubrobacterales bacterium
GCGCATCCGCCCCGCCGGCTGGATTCGCTCGAGCCGCCGCTGGCCGCGAGCGGCGGCGGCAAGCGGCGGATCGCGCGCCGCGCCGCGCTCGCCGTCGCCGGCGCGCTCGGCATCGGCCTGACCGCCCTGGCGGCGCAGAAGATCGGCGTCGACAACGTCGTCGCCAGCATCGTCCGCTCCGACCTCACCTGGATCCTCGTCGCCTGCGCCCTGATGGCGCTCTCGCTCTTCTTCCGCGCCGCCTCCTGGTTCGGGATCGTCCGCGCGGCGCTGCCCAATCGCCCCGTGCGCCGCCGCGACGTCACATCGGCGACGATGATCGGTGTGCTGATGTCGGCGACCCTGCCGGCGAGGCTCGGCGAGCCGGCCAGGGCGATGACCCTGGCGCGGCGGGTCGGTCGTGTGCGCGAGACCTTCCCGGTCCTGCTCGGCACCCTGGTCTCGCAGACCCTGCTCAACCTCCTCGCCCTGGCCCTGCTCGGGGTCATCATCGTCTCCAGCACCGATCTCTTCCACTCGAGCACCGAGAAGCTCTTCATCTTCAGCCTGGTGCCGCTGGGGCTGCTCGTGCTCGTGCTCGCCGGGCCGACCCTGATGCGCCGCAACGGCAACGGCAACGGACGCCTGGCCCGAATCGGCGCCGCCCTGCACCGGGGGCTGCTGCAGGTCCGGGCCGGCCTCGCCGTCTTCAGGGAGCCCCGGCGCGGCCTCGTCGCCAGCGCCGCCCAGCTCGGCGCCTGGGCGATCCAGCTCGCCGCCTGCTGGGCGCTCTTCGCCGCCCTCGGGCTCAGCGACCAGGCCGGGATCGGGGCCGCCGCCGCGGTGCTCTTCGCGGTCAACGTCACCGCCGTCGTCCCCGCCACGCCCTCCAATATCGGCGTCTTCCAGCTCGCCGTGATCAGCGTCCTGCACACCGGCTTCGGCATCGGCACCGCCGACGCGCTCGCCTACGGCGTGATCCTGCAGGCGGTCGAGATCGCCACCGCCATCGCCCTCGGCCTGCCGTCGCTGGTCCGCGAGGGCCTGACCTGGAGCGACCTGAGGATCCAGGCGCTCTCCGCCGCCCCGGCCCGCCTCCAGCCCCACCCGTCACGCCACCGCGAAGCCCACGAGCGCATCGAGGCCTGAAAGCTCACACGCCCGAGGCGAGAGGCGCTTCGCGCGAGCCCGTCCCCGCAGGGGGTGGAACGTCTTGTACTTTTTCTGCGCAGCCGTTCTCGGACGGTCGCATCTTGTCTTCAGAAAAAGTTAAGTGGAACCCCCTGCAGGGACGGGCTCGTCGACCCCTCACCCCTCCACGGGCTCCTTCTCCACCGGCAACGCCCCGCCGCGCTCGGTGCCGGCGATCAGCTCGTCTGGCGCCTTCTGCTCGGGGATGAAGCCGGACTTCATGCCGAAGTAGACGGCCTGCGGGTGGTGGGCGATGACGGCGACCGTCGACTGCTCGGGCAGGACCGCGTAGCCGTCGGAGAGGGTCATGCCGATCCGCTCGAGGTCGAGCAGGCGCCAGACCTTCTCGTGCTCGGACTGGTCCGGACAGGCCGGGTAGCCCCAGGAGTAGCGGCGCCCCTGGTCGGGGTCGATGCCGAGGTCGCGCCGCACCTGGGCGTGCAGCCACTCGGCCAGGCCCTCGGCCGCCTGCACGCCGACCCCGTGGACGAAGAGCTGCTCGGCGAACTCGCCTTCGCGCTCGAGCCGCTCGATCAGCTCGGTCACCTCGGGGCCGACGGTGACGCCCTGCAGGGCGACCAGGTCGCGCTCGCCGCTCTCCAGCGGCCGGTAGAAGTCGGCGAGGCAGATCCGGTCGTGCTTGGGCTGGCGCGGGAAGACCAGCCGCTCGAGCTCGCGCTCGGGGTCGGCGGGGTCGAAGACGATCAGCTCGTTGCCCTCGGCGTTGCAGGGGAAGTAGCCGAGCCGCGCCCGCGGCCGCAGGTAGTCCTGCTCACGCCACATCCGCTCCAGCCGCGGCGCGAAGCCCTCCTCGGCGCCGTTGCCCTCGACCAGCTCGCGCCAGGCCTCGCCCTTGACTCCTTTGCCGCCCCAGTGCAGTTTGAACAGCACGTGGCGGTCGAGGTAGGGGAAGACCTGGTCGAGGTCGACCTCGACCTCGCGCGCCCCGTCGAAGGGCGGCTTGGGGATGCGGTTGTCGGTGCGGGCGGCCGAGCGCTCGCTCGCGTCGGTGGTCGGCGGCGCGTCGTCGACCACGGCCGGCTTCTCGCGCAGCTGCCGCGCCTCACCGTGGATTCGTTCGACCAGCGACGCTCGCGCCCCGGAGTCGACCAGGGCGTCCATCGTGTCGAGCCCCTGGAAGGCGTCCTTGCAGTAGAAGACGCCGGGCTCGTAGACCTCGTCGGACTCCTTCCCCTTCGGGTAGAGCGTGCGCCGGCCGAAGTCGCGGTTGATCGCGGCTCCTCCTATCAGCACCGGGAAGGAGAGCCCGCGCTGGTGCAGCTCCTGGACGCAGATCGGCATCTGCTTCGAGGTCGAGACGAGCAGCGCCGAGAGGCCGATCGCGTCGGCCTCGTTCTCGACCGCGGCCTCGATGATCGTCTCGACCGGCACCTGCTTGCCGAGGTCGACCACGGTGTAGCCGTTGTTGGTCAGGATCGTGTTGACCAGCGACTTGCCGATGTCGTGTACGTCGCCGAACACGGTCGCGATCACGACCTTGCCCTTGCTGTGGCCCTCGATCCGGTCGAGGTAGTTCTCCAGCTGCGCCACGGCGCGCTTCATCACTTCCGCCGACTGCAGCACGAAGGGCAGGATCAGTTCGCCGGCGCCGAACTTGTCGCCGACCTCCTTCATCGCCGGCAGCAGCACCTCGTTGAGCGTCGGCACGGCGCCGATCTTCTCGTTGGAGCGGTCGATCCACTCCTCGACGCCGTCCTTCCTGCGCCGCAGGATGTGCCAGTGCAGGGCCTCCTCGGGCTCCATTCCCTCGGTCGGGTCGCCGGCCTCCTCTTCGGCCTCCTCGCCCTTCGACTCGAAGTGGCCGATCAAGCGCTCCAGCGAGTCCTCGCGCCGGTTGAAGACCAGGTCGTCGGTCAGCTCGCGCTCGGAGTCGGGGATCTCCGCGTAGGGGGTGATGTGGTTGGGGTTGACCATCGCCAGGTCGAGCCCGGCCTCGACGCAGTGGTGCAGGAAGACCGAGTTGAGCGCGGCGCGGGCCGGCTGGCCGACGCCGAAGGACACGTTGGAGACGCCGAGCGAGGTCTTGACGCCCGGGATCTCCGCCTTGATCCGGCGGATCCCCTCGATCGTCTCCACCGCCGAGGGCTTCCACTCGGCCTCGCCGGTGGTCAGGGTGAAGGTGAGCGCGTCGAAGATCAGCAGCTCGGGGTCGAGCCCGTGCTCGCCGCAGGCCAGGTCGCGGATCCGCTTGGCGATCTCGAGCTTGCGCTCGGCCGTCTTCGCCATCCCGACCTCGTCGATCGTCAGCGCGATCAGCGCCGCCCCGTGCGCCTTGGCCAGCGGGACGACGACGTTGGCCTTGTCCGGGCCCGCCTCGAGGTTGATCGAGTTGACGATCGCGCGCCCCGGAATCTGTTCCAGGGCGGCCTGGATCACCTCGGGCTCGGTCGAGTCGACCTGGATCGGCGCCGGCTGGGTCAGCGAGACCCGCTCGACCACGGCCACCATCTGCTCGTCCTCGTCGGCGCGCTCGGTCAGCGCCACGCAGAGGTCGAGCACGTGGGCGCCGCCTTCGACCTGGTCTTCGGCGACCTGGACCAGGCCGTCGTAGTCGTCGGCCAGCAGCAGCTCCTTCGCCCTGCGCGAGCCCTGCGAGTTGACCCGCTCGCCGACCAGGGTCGGGCGCGGCTCCTGGACCAGCGGCGTCGCGGTCATCATCGAGGAGAGGCGCGGCGGGCCCGGGGCGGGGCGCTCGCCGGGGACCCTGCCGTCGACCCGCTCGCGGATCGCGGCGATGTGCTCCGGCGTGGTGCCGCAGCAGCCGCCGACGATGCCGACGCCGTAGCGCTCGACGAACTCGCCCAGCGTCGCCGCCAGCGGGCCGGGCTCTTCGGGGAAGATCGTCTCGCCGTCGGGCCCCTGCAGGGGCAGGCCGGCGTTGGGGATGCAGTGGACGGGCAGCGGGCTGTGCTCGCCGAGGAAGCGGACCGCCTCGCGCATGTCCTCCGGCCCGGTCGAGCAGTTGAGGCCGATCACGTCGACCTCGAGCGCGCTCAGCGTCGTCAGCACCGCGTCGATGTCGGTGCCGAGCAGCATCTTGCCGCCCTGGGGGAGTAGCGAGACGCTGGCCTGGATCGGCAGCGTGCGGCCGGCCTCGACAAAGGCTTGGCGGGCGCCGAAGATCGCCGCTTTGACCTCGAGGATGTCCTGCGCGGTCTCGACGATGATCAGGTCGGCGCCGCCCGCGACCAGCCCCTGCGCCTGCTCGGCGAAGACCTCGACCAGCTTGGCGAAGGAGATCTCGCCGAGGGTCGGGTCGTCGGAGGCGGGCAGGAAGCCGGTCGGCCCGATCGAGCCGGCGACGAAGCGCTCCTCGCCCGCCGCCCGGCGGGCGATCTGCGCCGCCTTGGTGTTGATCTCGAGCGTCTGCTCGCCGAGGCCCCACTCCTCGAGCTTCAGCCGCGAGCCCTGGAAGCTGTCGGTCTCGACCACCTCGGCGCCGGCCTCGAGCATCGAGGCGTGGACCCCCTCGATCACGTCGGGACGGTTGAGCACGAGCGCCTCGTGGCATTTGCCCGCGAGGCCGCCGTAGTCGGCCTGGGTCAGGTCGAACTGCTCCAGGGTGGCGCCCATGCCGCCGTCGAAGACGACGACGCGTTCCCGCGTGGCGGCTATGTAATCGCGCTCGGCCATGACCAAGAGAGGCTACCGAGGTCCCAAAACCGTTCCGCTGTTCTTTAGGACCTATCCCGATAGGGGAATCGCACCCCTGGATACGGCCCAGGACACTTCGCGGATCGGCCCCGTCGCGAATCCCACATGGCGCTGCCATGCGGAATCCGCGCCGTGACCGCCCCGCTCGGTCCTGAACCGTCCCAGGGGGCACGCCCCTATCGGGATAGGTCCTTATCCGCGCATAGCGGGGCAAAGGAACAGTCGAAGGGGGACTAGGCTGGCGCGACGGTGATCGACTCCCACACCCATCTCTTTCTCTGCGAGCGGCCCGAGGCCGAGGTTGTCGCGAGTGCGCTGGACGCAGGGGTGACGCGGATGCTCAACGTCGGCCTCGGCGGCGAGCAGAACGCGGCCGCGATCGCCGGCGCCGAGCGCCACGAGGCGGTCTTCGCCGCCGTCGGCTGCCACCCGACCGAGGCCGGCGGCTTCGACGAGGCGGAAGCGGAGCGGATCGCGGCGCTCGCGGCGCACGGGAAGGTGCGGGCGATCGGCGAGACCGGGATCGACTACTACCGCGAGGGCGCCAGCCCGGCCGAGCAGCGGCGCGCTTTCGAGGCGCAGGTCGAGATCGCGGTCGACGTCGGGCTGCCGATCGTGATCCACGCCCGCGACCCCGACGGCGAGACGCGGGCGATCGACGAGGTCTTCCAGGTGCTCGACTCGAAGGCGGGTGAGAGCCCGGTGATCCTGCACTGCTTCTCCGCGCCGGCGCGGCTGGAGGACGCGGCGGAGCGCGGCTGGCGCTGCTCCTTCGCCGGCCACACCACCTACCCGGCGTCCGGGTCGCTGCGCGAGGCGGCCGCGAAACTGCCGGCGGAGCTGCTGCTGGTCGAGACCGACGCGCCCTACCTGGCGCCGCAGACCGTGCGCGGCAAGCCCAACGAGCCCGCCTACGTCATCGACACGGCGCGCCTGGTCGCCGAGGTCCGCGGCGAGCCCTACGCGGAGTTGGAGCGGACGCTGGAGGCCAACGCCCGCGCCCTCTTCGGCTGGTAGGCGCTGACCGTGGCGCGGCTCGGGCAGAACTTCCTCGCCGACCCCAACCTGCTCGACGCGATCGTCCGCGACGCCGAGCTGGCGCCGGGCGACGTGGTGCTCGAGGTCGGGGCGGGGGAGGGGGTGCTGAGCGAGCGCCTGGCCGCGGCTGCAAGTTCGCTCCGCTGTTCTTCCTCCCCGGATAGCAGGGGAAAAGAACAGCGGAGGGGGGGATTCGTGCATGCGGTCGAGATCGACCGGGGGCTGGAGGGGGCGCTGCGGCGCGTCGCCTCCCTGTCCAATGTCCAGCTGCACTGGGGCGACGCTATGCGCCTTGACCTGGCGTCGCTCGACCCGGCGCCGACCGCGGTCGTCGCCAACCTGCCCTACTCGATCGCGACGCCGCTCTTGCTGCGCACGGTGGACGAGCTGCCGGGGGTGACGCGCTGGACCGTGATGGTGCAGCGCGAGATCGCCGATCGGCTGCGCGCCGCGCCCGGCAGCCGCACCTACGGCTCGCCCAGCGTGCTGGCGCAGCTCGCCTGCGAGGTGCGCCTGGTCAGGACCGTCGACCCCGCCGTCTTCCGCCCGCGCCCGCGGGTCGAGTCGGCGATCCTCGGCCTGCGGCGGAGCGGCCCCGGCGCCGACCAGCCGACCCGCGAGCTGGTCCGCGCCGCCTTCGCCCACCGGCGCAAGTCGCTCGCGCGCTCGCTCGAGCACGTCCGCCCCGGCTCGCTGGCGCCCGCCCGCGCCGCGCTGACCGAACTTGGCCTGCCCGAGGACGCCCGGGCCGAGCAGCTCTCGCCGAGCGAGTTTCGCGCGTTGGCAAAGGGCCTGTCCCGGTAGGGGTTGCGCGGCTTGTACTTTTTCTGCGCCACGGCAAGCGGACAGCCGATGCCTGTCTTCAGAAAAAGTTGAGCGCGACCCCTACCGGGACAGGCCCAGTCGAGATGCAAATCCAAGCCCACGCCAAGCTCAACCTCTGCCTCTTCCTCGGCCCGCGCCGCGCCGACGGACTGCACGAGCTCTGCTCGCTGTTCGAGCCGCTGGCGCTGGCCGACGTGATCGAGGTCAGCGAGGCCGGCGCCGCGTCGCCGGGCGGCGCCGGCCCGGCCCCCGGCGCCGACGAGGTCGTCTGCCCGGGGGTCGAGGGTGAGAACCTGGCCGCCCGCGCGCTGGCCGCGCTGCGCGCCGGCGGCTGGGAGGCGCCGCCGCTGCGGATCGAGATCGAGAAGCGGATCCCGCTCGCCGCCGGCCTCGGCGGCGGCAGCGCCGACGCGGCGGCGCTGCTGCGGCTGGCGGCGGAGCCTGGCGCG
>JBBDTK010000067.1:0-7091 GCA_040904405.1 Solirubrobacterales bacterium
CCGGTGCGGTGGTCCTTCACCCGCTGGTCGGGATGGAGGAAGTAGCTGCGGATCTGCGAACCCCAGGCGACTTCCTTGACCTCGCCCCGCTCCTTCGCCAGCACCTCTGCCCGTTTGCGCTCCTCCAGCTCGATCAGCTTCGAGCGCAGCAGCTGCATCGCCACCGCCTTGTTCTGCGTCTGCGAGCGCTCGTTCTGGCACTGCACGACGACGCCGGTCGGCAGGTGCGTGATCCGCACCGCCGAGTCGGTCTTGTTGACGTGCTGGCCGCCGGCGCCGGAGGCGCGGTAGGTGTCGACGCGCAGGTCGCCGTCGTCGATCTCGACCTCCACCCCCTCGTCGACCAGGGGGCCGACGTCGACCTGGGCGAAGCTGGTGTGGCGGCGCGCCGCGGAGTCGAAGGGGGAGATCCGCACCAGGCGGTGGACGCCGCGCTCGGCGGCGAAGAGCCCGTAGGCGTTCTCGCCGTGGGCGAGGAAGGTGGCCGACTTCAGCCCCGCCTCCTCGCCCGGCGAGGCCTCCTTCATCTCGACCGCAAAGCCGCGATTCTCGGCCCAGCGCAGGTACATCCGCAGCAGGATCTCGGCCCAGTCCTGGGAGTCCGTCCCCCCCGCCCCGGCGTGGACCGTGACGACCGCGTCGCCGGCGTCGTACTCACCGCTGAACAGGCGCGCCTCTTCGAGCTCGGCCAGGCGCCGTTCGACCGAGCGCAGCTGGGCCTGCAGCTCGCCCGCCATCTCCTCGTCTGCGGCCGCCATCTCGGCCAGCTCGTCGAGATCTCCCGCCTCGGCCTCGAGCTGCGCGAAGGTCTCCAGCTTGCGCTGGGCGCGCGCATGGGCGGCCGAGGTCCGCGCCGCCGCCCCCTGGTCGTCCCAGAAGCCGGGCCGCCCCATCTCCGCCTCGAGCCGCTCGGCCTCCCCCCTCAGCGTGTCCGGGTCAAAGATAGTCCGAGAGCAGCTTCAACTGCTCGCGGATCTCGGCCAGCCGCGCCGGCACCGATTCGGTCTGGGCGGCATCGGCCATGCCGAGAGGGTATTCGACCGCGCAACTGCATCGACTTCTCAACCCAGCAGGGGGATGACTCGATGCAGTTCAGTGGGGGGAGGTGTGGAAGCCGCCAGCGCGCAGGGCGGCGGCGCGGTCGTCGTACGGGCGCCAGCTGCGCACCTTGTGGTCCTTGAGCTCGAACGCCCAGGCCATCTCGTCCGTGGACGCATGCGACCCGTCCTCTTCCCAGTGCCACACCCGCCTGATCAGCGCTACCGCCGTGCCAGCTCCTGACTCGGCACGACCCCCCGATTCCGTCCCATCCTCGTAGAGCTCCTCCAGCTCGATCGTCTGCTGCACGCCGCCGGGAGGCCGGGACGCCCACAACCGCGCCGCCTCCCGACCCTTCCGCAACCCCCGCATCGAGTGCAGCTCCACCTCCAAATCCAGAACCGCGACGAACGCATCCAGGTCGCGCTCGTTGAAGCTTCGAATGAACTCCCGAACGGGGTCGTGGATCATCGGCAGTCAGCTTACGAAAGAGCCCGTCCCGGTAGGGCTGGAACGTCTTGTACTTTTTTTGCGGCGACGCCCTCGGACGGCCAACAGCTGTTTTCAAAAAAAGTTAAGTGGAAGCCCTACCGGGACGGGCTCCAATCGGCAGTTAAGTGGAGGCCCTACCGGGATGGTCTCGGACCGCCCTCACGCTCCGTGGCACTTCTTGTACTTTTTCCCGCTGCCACAGGGACAGGGATCGTTGCGCCCGACCTTTTCGCTTGCATCCTTGACCACGGTCTCGACCACCTCCGGCGCCGGCGCCCCGTTGCCGCCGCCGGCGGCGGGCGCGGCGACGGTGGCGCCGCCTTCGACCGAGACCTGCTGCAGCGCCGAGGGCTGCTCGTCCGGGGTGCCGCCGGAGTAGTCGAGCGCGGTCGGGGCGCCGCCGTTGCCGCCGAAGCCGCCTTCCATCTCGGTCGGGTCGACTTCGAGCTCGGCGTAGAAGATCAGCTTGCCGAACTCCTCCCAGATCGAGTGCATCAGGTCCTCGAACATCGCGAAGCCTTCGTTTTTGTAGGCGACGAGCGGGTCGATCTGGGCGAAGCCGCGCAGGTGGATGCCTTCGCGCAGGTAGTCCATGTCGTAGAGGTGCTCGCGCCAGCGGTTGTCGATCACCTGCAGCAGGATCGAGCGCTCCATGTACCGCATCAGCTCCTCGCCGACCCGCTTCTCGCGCGCGTCGTAGGCGCTCATCGCGTCCTCGTCGAGGGCGTCTTTGAGCTTCTCGCGGTCGACCGTCTCCGGCGCGATCCCGCCCACGTCGACATTGACCGGCCAGATCTGGCGCAGCTGCTGCTCCAACTCCGGCATGTCCCACTCGTCGAGCTCGTCGCCCGGCGTGTACTCGTCGACCAGCCGGTCGACGACGCCCTCGAGCTCGTCGCGGGCGATGGCGGACATGTCGCGCCCCTCGAGGATCTCGCGGCGGTATTTGTAGACGACGCGGCGCTGCTCGTTCATCACGTCGTCGTACTCGAGCACGCGTTTGCGGATCAGGAAGTTCTGTTCCTCGACCTTCTTCTGCGCCCCCTCGACCGTTTTGCTCAGCATTTTCGCCTCGAGCGGCACTTCCTGGCCCTCCTCGTCGACCGGCCCCAGGCGATCGAGGATTTTGTAGATCCGGTCGCCGGCGAAGAGCCGGATCACGTCGTCTTCGGCGGAGAGGAAGAAGCGGGTCTCGCCCGGGTCGCCCTGGCGGCCCGAGCGGCCGCGCAGCTGGTTGTCGATGCGGCGCGATTCGTGCCGCTCGGTGCCGCAGATGTAGAGGCCGCCGAGCTCGCGCACCTCGTCCGCCTCCGCCTTGCACTGCGGCTCCAGCTCGGCGATCTTCGCCTCGAGCGCCTCCTCGTAGCCCTCCTCGCCGGCGCTCAGGCCCTGCTTCTTCAGCTCTTTCTGGGCCAGGTGCTCGGGGTCTCCGCCGAGCTTGATGTCGACGCCGCGGCCGGCCATGTTGGTGGCGATCATCACCGCGCCCTTGCGGCCCGCTTCGGCGATCCGCTCACCCTCTTTCTGGGCGTGCTCGGGCTTCGCGTTGAGCACCGCGTGCTCGATCCCCTGCCGTTTCAGCTCAGCGGAGATCATCTCCGAGACCTCGACCGAGGCGGTTCCGACCAGGATCGGCTGGCCGTGCTCGTGGCGGGCCGTGATCTCCTCGAGGACCGCCTTCCACTTGCCGTCTTTGGTCTTGAAGATCTGGTCGTTGTGGTCGGCCCGCACCATCGGCTGGTTGGTCGGGATCTCGACCACCGGCACTTTGTAGATCTTCATGAACTCGGTCGCCTCGGTCAGCGCCGTGCCGGTCATCCCGGAGAGCTTGTCGTAGAGCCGGAAGTAGTTCTGCAGGGTGATCGTCGCCAGGGTCTGGTTCTCCTCGCCGATCGCCACGCCCTCCTTCGCCTCGACCGCCTGGTGCAGGCCCTCCGACCAGCGCCGGCCCTCGAGGATGCGGCCGGTGAACTCGTCGATGATCATCGCCTGGCCGTCGACCACGGCGTAGTCCTTGTCCTTCTTGTAGAGCGACTCCGCCTTCAACGCCTGGCTCAGGTGGTTGACCAGCGAGCCGTGCTCGCTGACGTAGAGGTTGTCGACGCCGAGGAACTCCTCGGCCTTCTTGACCCCGCGCTCGGTCGGCGAGACGGTCTTGTGCTTCTCGTCGAATTCGTAGTCGTACTCGGCCTTCGAGGTGTCTTTCGACTCGCCCATCGAGCGCAGCCTGTCTTTCGCCGGGACCCCCTCCAGCTGCCGCGCCAGGCGGGCGAACTGGTAGTAGATCTGCGCCGCCTGTTCGGGCGCGCCGGAGATGATCAGCGGCGTCCGCGCCTCGTCGATCAGGATGTTGTCGACCTCGTCGACGATCGCGAAGCTGTGGCCGCGCTGGACGCAGTGCTCGAGCGCTTCCGACATGTTGTCGCGCAGGTAGTCGAAGCCGAACTCGGAGTTGGTGCCGTAGACGACGTCGCGGGAGTACTTGGCCTGCCGCGCCTCGTGGTCGTCGGGGTCCTGGATCGCGGCGACGCTGACCCCGAGCGCGTCGTAGATCGGCTGCATCCATTCGGCGTCGCGGCGCGCCAGGTAGTCGTTGACGGTGACCAGGTGGACGCTGTCGCCGGCGAGCGTGTTGAGGAAGACGGCCAGGGTCGCCGTCAACGTCTTGCCCTCGCCGGTCTTCATCTCGGCGATCGAGCCGTCGTGCAGGACCATGCCGCCGACCAGCTGCACGTCGTAGTGGCGCTGGCCGAGGGTGCGACGGGCGGCCTCGCGGGTCAGCGCGAAGGCTTCCGGCAGCAGGTCGTCGAGCGACTCCCCGTTGCGCGCCCGCTCGCGCAGGGCGTCGGCCTCGGTGCGCAGCTCGTCGTCGGCGAGCAGCTCCATCTCCGGCTCGATCGCGTTGATCCTGCCGGCGCGCTTCTCGTAGGCCTTGAACTTGCGGCCCTCCCCGACCCGCAGCGCGCGGGTGACCATGTCCCTGGCGTTGGCCATGGACCTAGGGTAGCGATGGGTGTCGGCTCAGGACTCTGCCGTGCGACCGCGCATCCGGTTGACGAGGCGCCGCGTCTGGCGTCGCTTGCGCCGCAGCTCGCGGTGCTTCTTGACCTGGCGGCGGACGTCGTCGGAGAGTTCGTTGACCGTGTGCCCCATCTCGGGCGAGGCCTCCTTGGCGTGCAGGGTGACGCCCTTCAGCCGCAGCGTCGCCTCGGCCACCTGGCTGTCGGCGATCGCCGGGTTTTTCTCCTCCCAGATCGTCACGTCCAGCATCGCGAGGTCGGAGACCTGCTTGCCGACCCTGCGGAATCTCTTCAGCACGTGTTCCCGTAGCTCCTCGTCGACCTCGACGTTGCGCCCACGCACCTCAATCCGCATATCGGCCTCCTTGGTTTGGGTCTGCGTCGATGCTACGCCTCCGGCTCGGCGCTGGCAAGAGGGTCGGGTGCCACTCGCCGCTCAACTTTTCCGACGAGGCCGGGACGGAGGATCGGGTGCAGCTCCCCGCTCAACTTTTTCTGAAGACAGTTGCCTTCCGTCCGAGGATGTCGCCGCAGAAAAAGTACAAGCCGCGGGGAGCTGCACCCGACCCTCCTTTCAAAGCCGGCGGGTGAAGGTGATCGCGGCTACCCGGATGGCGCCGGCGGAGCGGAGGGCTTGGGAGCAGGCGGAGAGGGTGGCGCCGGTGGTGAGGACGTCGTCTATTAGCAGGCAGCTGCGGGGGACGGGGCCTCTGGCTCGGATGATCGGGGGGTGGCCTATGCGGTCGGCTCGGCGCTTGCCGACCTGGCGGCCGCCGCCACGCCTGCTGAGGCAGGGCTGAAGCGGCAAGCCGGTGAGATCGGCCAGGGCCGAGGCGATCTCGGCGGCTGGGTCGAAGCCGCGGAGCGCGGCGCGGAGCGGGGCGGTGGGGACGGGGACGATTGCGCCGCTGAGCAGGTCGGCGGGGGCGAGCCAGTGGATGCGCTCGGCGATCAGCCCGGCGACCGGCAGCAGCCGGCGGAACTTGAGCGCGGCGACGAGGTCGCGGGCGGTGCCCTCGTGCGGGGCCGAGGACCAGGCGCGGTCGAGGCCGGGCGCGCCGTGGCCGGGGAGCGGGTCGGCGGCGGCGAGGCGACGCGAGCAGCGGCTGCAGAGGGTCGCCTCGGGCCGGCAGTGGCGGCCGCAGGCGGCGCAGAGCGGCGGCGCCAGGGCGGTGAGCAGGTGAAGCGTCTTCACCCGCCGATCGTCGGGGGTCGCGGCGCGCGCGTGGCGCGCCGAATGTCAAATGTCGGTCAACCCTCTGTGCCGTGTGCCGCGATGCCGCCGATCAGGATGCCCCCGGCGGCCAGCTCGGCGCCCTGCAGCAGGATCGCGTCGCGCAGATCGGCGCCGTCGCCGAGCCGGCAGCCGTCGCCGACGATCGCCGGGCCCTCGATGCGCACGCCGGCGCCGATCTCCACGCCCTGGCCGATCAGCGCCGGGGCGCCGACCTCGGCGTCGCCGAGCGGACTGGCCGAGCGCACGCCCGCCGCCACCTCGGGCGCCCCCGGCTCGACCGCGACCTCGCCCCGCAGCGCGTCCAAGTTGCCCTGGCGCAGCTGCTCGAGGTTGCCGATGTCGTTCCAGTAGGCATCGATCTCGTGCGAGTAGAAGGGGACGTCGCCGTCGAGCAGGGCCGGGAAGACGTCGGTCGCCCAGTCGGCGAACCCGGGCGGATCATCGGGGCCGGCGAGCTTCGCCTCCCCCGGCCCGGGGAAGAAGTCGAAGATCTCCGAGCGAAACATGTAGATGCCGCAGTTGGCGAGGTCGGAGAGCGCCTCGGCCGGGTCGGGCTTCTCCTGGAAGCCCTGGATGCGGCCCTCGCCGTCGGTGATCGCGACGCCGAACTGGGTCGTGTCGGCAACCCGCTTGGTCGCCAGGGTGGCGATCCCGCCGTGGGACCCGTGGAACTCGCGCATCGCCGCCAGGTCGAGGTCGGTGAGCGCGTCGCCGGAGATCACCACGAAGGAGTCGCCGAGGAAGCCCGCCGCCTTGCGCACCCCGCCCGAGGTGCCGAGCAGCGCCTCCTCGCGACTGTAGGAGAGCTCGATGCCGAAGGCCGAGCCGTCGCCGAAGTGGCCCTCGATCGTCTCCGGGAACCAGTGCAGGTTGGCGATCGCCTCGCCGAAGCCGTGGCGGGCCAGCAGCCGCGCGATGTGCTCCATCACCGGCCGGTTCACCACCGGCACCATCGGCTTCGGCATCGCGTAGGTGATCGGCCTCAGCCGGGTGCCGAGCCCGGCCGCCAGGATCATCGCCTTCATCGATCAGTAGCGGTAGTGATCGGGCTTGTAGGGGCCCTCGACCGGGACGCCGAGGTAGGCGGCCTGCTCCTCGGACAGCTCGGTCAGGTCGACGCCGAGCGCCGCGAGGTGCAGCCTCGCGACCTTCTCGTCGAGGTGCTTGGGCAGCACGGTGACCTCCCTGGCCATGAACCCGTCGGGCTGGCCGTAGAGCTCGATCTGCGCAATCACCTGGTTGGTGAACGAGTTCGACATCACGAAGCTCGGGTGCCCGGTCGCGTTGCCGAGGTTGAGCAGGCG
>JBBDTK010000068.1:0-7015 GCA_040904405.1 Solirubrobacterales bacterium
CCATCCACGCCCGGCCACTCGCCAATCCGCGACGCCACTTACGGCCGGGAGCACTAAGCACGCCCCCCCCCCAGCGAACCGGGGTGGTGGTCAGGGGGAGAACTCGATCTGCTTCAGCACCCGCGCCGGGGCGCCGGCGGCGATCGTGCCCGGCGGCAGGTCGGCGGTGACGACCGAGTTGGAGCCGATCACGCAGCGCTCGCCGATCGTCACACCGCTGGTCACGACCACGTTGACGCCGAGCCAGCAGTTGGAGCCGATCCTGACCGGCCCCTTGCTCGTGAAGCCCTGCCGGGTGATCGGCTCCTCCGGGTCGTCGAAGCGGTGGTCGGCGTCGCCGACGAAGCAGCCGTTGGCGAGCATCGTGTGGTCGCCGATCTCGATCCGCTCGTGGGCGGCGAGCATCGTGTTGCGGTTGAGGAAGCAATCGGAGCCGATCGCGATCCGCGCCTCGGGGCCGAGGGTGAGCCAGCAGCCGGGCTCGAGCAGGGTGCCGGCGCCGATCGTCAGCCGACCCTCGTCGAGCGCCTCCAGCAGCTCGCCCTCGACCGGGTAGCGGACGAAGAAGCCGCCCCGGGCCGCGTGGCGGTTCAAGCGCCAGCGCCGAGAGCGCCGGCGGTTGCGCTCATACCAGCGTCGCTTGCGCCACCACACCCGCCAGCCGCGCTGACCGCCGTTCACGCCGGCAGCATCTCAGATCGACTGCGCCTGGCGCAAAAGTCGGAATATGTCCGACTTTCGCGCCAGGCGAGGGATGTCGACGGCGCATAGACTCGCGACATGGCCGAGCTGCGGGGCGGGATAGACCTCGGTGGGACGAAGATCCAGGCCGTCGTCGTCGACGGCGGCGGCGGGACGATGCGGGGCGAGGCGCGCCAACCGACGCCCACCTCCGGCGAGCCGGCGGACGTCGCCCGGGCGATGGAGGAGGCGCTGCGCGAGGCCGCCTCGGCGGCCGGCGTCGCGAGCGAGGACCTGGCCGGGGTCGGCGTCGGCTCGCCCGGCGACGCCGACGGCGAGACCGGCGCTGTCTCCTCCGCCCGCAACCTGCCCGGCTGGGAGGGCAGCTTCCCGCTCGGCGAGACCCTGGCGGAGGCGCTCGGCGTCCCGGTGCGGATCGGCAACGACGTGCAGGTCGCGGTCGAGGGCGAGTACGCGCTCGGCGCCGGCAGGGGCTTCGACTCCCTGCTCGGCGTCTGGTGGGGCACCGGAGTCGGCGGCGGCATCGTCCTCGACGGCAGGCCCTGGCTCGGACGCGGCGCCGCCGGCGAGATCGGCCACATCGTCGTCGAGCGCGACGGGGCCCGCTGCCCCTGCGGGCGCAGGGGCTGCATGGAGGCCTACGCGGGCCGCGCCGCGATCGAAGCCGAGGCCCGCCGCCGCCACGAGCAGGGCGAGAAGACGGGCCTCTTCGAGCTGATGGAGAAGCACGGCAAACCGCGCCTCACCAGCGGCATCTGGGCCCGCGCCCTCGATCACGGCGACCACCTGGCGACGAAGCTGATCGAGCGCGCAATCACGGCGCTCGGCACCGGCGTCGCCTCCGCCTGCAACGTGCTCGACGTCGAAGCGGTCGTGATCGGCGGCGGCCTCGGCGACCGCTTCGGCAAAAGCCACATGGACCCCCTGCGCGAAGAGATGCTCAAGCACCTCTTCAGCGATTCCAACCCGCCCCAGATCCAGGTCGCCACCCTGGGCGACCTCGGAGGCGCGATCGGCGCGTCCCTACTGATCGACTAGAGCCAATCCCGGTAGGGGTGGAACGTCTTGTACTTTTTCCGGGCCTCCGCTCTCGGACGGCCACTGACTGTCTTCGGAAAAGTTAAGGACCTATCCCGGTAGGGGCGTGCCCCTGGGACGGTTCAGGACCAAGCGGGGCGGACACGGCGCGGATTCCGCATGGCAGCGCCATGTGGGATCCGCGACGGGGCCGAATCCGCGCCGGTCCTGGGCCGTATCCAGGGGTGCGATTTCCCTACCGGGATGGTGCATACCGGGTCAGCTCCACCGGACGCCTGGCTATGCCCCACCCGTAGGCAGGAGCCTGGAGTCAGCCCGGTATGCACTACCGGGATAGGTCCTAAGTGGAACCCCTGCCGGGATTGGCTCTCACGCCGCCACCGCCTGCCGCTTGCGCTTCTTTGGCTTGGCCGGCTTCGCCGGCTCGACCAGCTCGGCGAGGAAGCCGCCGGTGTGGGAGGAGGAAACCGCGGCGACCTCCTCCGGGGTGCCGGTGGCGACCACCTCTCCCCCCTCCTCGCCGCCGTCGGGGCCGAGGTCGATCAGCCGGTCGGCGGTCTTGATCACGTCGAGGTTGTGCTCGATCACGACCACGGTGTTGCCGGCGTCGACCAGGCGGCCGAGCACGTCGAGCAGCCGCTGCACGTCGGCGAAGTGCAGGCCGGTGGTCGGCTCGTCGAGGATGTAGAGGGTGTCGCCGGTGGCGACCTTGGAGAGCTCGGTGGCGAGCTTGATCCGCTGCGCCTCGCCGCCGGAGAGCGTCGTCGCCGGCTGGCCGAGCCGGATGTAGTCGAGCCCGACGTCGTGCAGGGTGCGCAGCCGGCGGGCGATCTTCGGCACGTTCTCGAAGAACTCGACCGCCTCCTCGACCGCCATCTCGAGCACGTCGGCGATGCTCTTGCCCTTGAAGCGGACCTCGAGCGTCTCGCGGTTGTAGCGCCTGCCGTGGCACTGCTCGCAGGGGACGTAGACGTCGGGCAGGAAGTGCATCTCGATCTTGATCTGGCCGTCGCCCTTGCAGACCTCGCAGCGGCCGCCCTTGACGTTGAAGCTGAAGCGGCCCGGCTTGTAGCCGCGCGCCCGCGACTCCTGGGTCTGGGTGAAGAGCTGGCGGATGTGATCGAAGATCTTGGTGTAGGTGGCCGGGTTGGAGCGCGGCGTGCGCCCGATCGGCGCCTGGTCGATGGCGATGATCTTGTCGATCTGGCTGAGCCCGTCGATGCCGTCGTGGGCGCCCGGCCGCAGCTTCGCCTGGTGCAGGCGGTTGGCGACCGCGTGGTGCAGGGTCTCGTTGACCAGGGTCGACTTGCCAGAGCCGGAGACGCCGGTGACGCAGCAGAAGACGCCGAGCGGGAGCGCGACGTCGATCCCCTTCAGGTTGTGTTCGCGGGCGCCCCGCACCAGCAGCGCCCCGCGCGGCTCGCGCCGCTCGGCCGGCACCTCGATCTCTTTCTTGCCGGAGAGGTACTGGCCGGTCAGCGAGGCCGGGTCCTTGGCGACCGCGGCCGGGGTGCCGGCGGCGACCACATGGCCGCCGTGCTCGCCGGCGCCGGGGCCGAGGTCGAGCAGGTGGTCGGCGGCCCGCATCGTGCCCTCGTCGTGCTCGACCACGATCACCGTGTTGCCGAGGTCGCGCAGGCGGTCGAGCGTGCCGATCAGCTTCGCGTTGTCGCGCTGGTGCAGCCCGATCGAGGGCTCGTCGAGCACGTACATCACCCCGACCAGGCTGGAGCCGATCTGGGTCGCGAGGCGGATCCGTTGCGCCTCGCCGCCGGAGAGCGAGCGGGCCGAGCGCGACAGCGAGAGGTAGCCGATGCCGACGTTCTCGAGGAAGGCGAGGCGTTCGGAGATCTCGCGCACGATCAGGCGGGCGATCGCCCGCTCGGTCGCGGTCAGCTCCAGCTCGCCGATCCAGGCCGCCGCGACACGGGCCGACATCTGCGTGTACTCGGCGATGCTGAGGCCGCCGACGGTGACGGCGAGGCTCTCCGGCCGCAGCCGCGCGCCCTCGCAGTCGGGGCAGGGCTGCTCGGCCATGTAGCCCTCGATCCGCTCGCGATTGGTCTCCGAGTCGGTCTCCTCGTAGCGCCGCTGCAGCTGGTTGAGGATCCCCTCGAAGCGCACCTTGTAGGAGCGGCGGCGGCCGAAGCGGTTGGTGTAGGTGACCTGATGGCGCTCGCCACCGGTCCCGTTGAGGAAGATCTCACGCTCGGACTTCTTCAGCTTCGACCAGGGGCTGTCGAGGTCGACCCCGTAGTCCTCGGCGACCGCGGCGATCAACCGCTTCCAGTAGGCGCTGACGCCGCGGTTCCAGGGCTGCAGCGCCCCCTCGCCGAGCGAGAGCGTCGGGTCGGGGACGACCAGCTCCGGGTCGATCACCCGCTGGAAGCCGAGCCCGTGGCAGCGCTCGCAGGCGCCGTGGGGCGAGTTGAAGGAGAAGATCCGCGGCTCGAGCTCGGGGATCGAGGTGCCGCAGCCCAGGCAGGCGAACTGCTCGGAGAACAACATTCCGCCCGCCTCCTCTGCTCCCGCTCCCTCCGAAGAGTCAGATTTCGACGTTCGGTCGCTCCCGCGTCCGGGGGCAGGCGGGCCAGACACGATCTCCACTTCCACGAGGCCCGCGGCGAGGCCGGCGGCGGCCTCGATCGACTCGGAGAGGCGGCGGCGCAGGTCGGGCTTCATCGCCAGCCGGTCGACGACCACCGAGAGGTCGTGTTTGTACTTCTTGTCGAGCACGATCTCCTCGTCGAGGCGGCGCAGCTCGCCGTTCACCTTGACCCGCGAGTAGCCCTCCAGCCGCATCTGCTCGAGCAGCTTCCCGTACTCCCCTTTGCGCCCCCGCACGACCGGCGCCATCACCATGAATTTCGTCCCCTCCGCCAGCGTCATCAGGCGGTCGACGATCTGCTCCTGCGACTGGCCGGCGATCGGCTCGCCGCAGGTGGGGCAGTGGGGGACGCCGATCCGCGCCCAGAGCAGGCGCAGGTAGTCGTAGATCTCGGTCACCGTGCCGACGGTCGAGCGCGGGTTGCGCGAGGTCGTCTTCTGGTCGATCGAGATCGCCGGCGAGAGGCCCTCGATCGAGTCGACGTCCGGCTTCTCCATCAGGCCGAGGAACTGGCGCGCGTAGGCGGAGAGCGACTCGACGTAGCGCCGCTGCCCCTCGGCGTAGATCGTGTCGAAGGCGAGGCTCGACTTGCCCGAGCCGGAGAGCCCGGTGATCACGATCAGCGCGTCGCGAGGCAGCTCGACGTCGATGTCTTTCAGGTTGTGCTCACGCGCACCCGAGATCACGATCCGGTCAGAGGCTGCCACAGACGGTCGATTCTACGCAGGCGAACAGATGTTCCCTCCGGATAGTCACTCAGGCACCCGCGGTCAGGCCGTCGATGACCAATTCCGGTTGGCGTATCCGCGGGGGCGCGACTGGCCAAGCTGGGCGGTGCGCGCGGCCGCTGCGCGTAGCAGCGCTACGCGCGAGGCCGTGGGCGCCGATCCAGCGCCGCGCCAGGCGCGTCATCCGCGGGTGCGTCCAATCGGGATTGTTCATCGAGATCACGGCGCAGTTCCTTGAGCTCGTCGCGGATCCGGCCGGCCTCCTCGAAGCGCAGGTCGTCGGCGGCGGCCAGCATCTCCTCCTCCAGGGAGACGATGGTGCGCTCCAGCTCCTCGGGGTCCTTGAACTCGCCGGCGCGCTTGCCGCGCTGCTTGCGCGGCGCCCGATCCTCCATCGCCAGGAACTCGGCCATCTCGGAGATCCCCTTGGTCACCGTCTCCGGGGTGATCCCGTGCTCCTCGTTGTAGGCGAGCTGGATCGCCCTGCGCCTGTCGGTCTCCCCGATTGCCGCCCGCATCGCGTCGGTCTCGCGATCGGCGTACATCAGCACCCGGCCGTTGACGTTGCGGGCGGCGCGGCCGATCGTCTGCACGAGGCTGGTCTCACCGCGCAGGAAGCCCTCCTTGTCGGCGTCGAGGATCGCCACCAGCGAGACCTCGGGCAGGTCGAGACCCTCGCGCAGCAGGTTGACCCCGACCAGGACGTCGTACTCGCCGAGCCGCAGCTCGCGGATGATCTGGATCCGTTCCAGGGTGTCGATCTCGGAGTGCAGGTAGCGCACCTTGACTCCGTACTCGAGCAGGTACTCGGTCAGATCCTCGGCCATCTTCTTGGTCAGCGTCGTCACCAGCACCCGGTCGCCGGCCTCGGCGCGGGCTTTGATCTCGTTCATCAGGTCGTCGATCTGGTTGCGCGTCTCGCGCACCTCGATCTCGGGGTCGACGATCCCGGTCGGGCGCACGATCTGCTCGACGATCCGGGTCGATTCGGCCCGCTCGAACTGGCCCGGCGTCGCCGAGACCATCACCAGCCGCGGCACCCGCTCGAGGAACTCGTCGAACTTGAGCGGCCGGTTGTCGATCGCCGAGGGCAGGCGGAAGCCGTAATCGATCAGCGTCGTCTTGCGAGAGCGGTCGCCCTCGTACATGCCGCCGATCTGCGGGATCGTCTGGTGGGACTCGTCGACGAAGCAGACGAAGTCGTCGGGGAAGTAGTCGATCAGCGTGTGCGGCGGGCTGCCCGGCGGGCGGCCGTCGAGGATGCGCGAGTAGTTCTCGATCCCCGAGGTGAAACCGACCTCCTTCAGCATCTCGATGTCGTAGGCGGTGCGCTGGCGCAGTCGGTGCGCCTCGAGTTGCTTGCCTTCCTCCTCCAGCTCGGCGGTGCGCGCGTTCAGTTCGTGACGGATCTCCTCGACGGCCCGCTCCAGCGTCTCGTCCCTGGTCACGTAGTGCGACGCCGGCCAGACCGAGACGTGGTCGATCTCGTCGAGCACCTCGCCGCTGAGCGGGTCGAAGTGCTGGACCGACTCGATCTCATCCCCGAAGAGCGAGATCCGGTAGGCCGACTCGGCGTAGGAGGGCATGATCTCCAGCACCTCGCCGCGCACCCGGAAGGCGCCGCGGCCGAGCGCGGTGTCGTTGCGCTGGTACTGCATTTTGACCAGCTTGCGCAGCACCTCGTCGCGGTCGATCCGGTCGCCGAGCTTGAACAGCTGCATTTTTTCGTTGTAGACCTGGGGCGAGCCGATCCCGTAGATGCAGGAGACCGAGGCGACGATGATCGTGTCGCGGCGGGCGAACAGCGCGGCGGTGGCGGCGTGGCGCAGGCGGTCGATCTCGTCGTTGATCGAGGAGTCCTTCTCGATGTACAGGTCCTGTGCCGGCACGTAGGCCTCGGGCTGGTAGTAGTCGTAGTAGGAGACGAAGTACTCGACCG
>JBBDTK010000069.1:0-34553 GCA_040904405.1 Solirubrobacterales bacterium
CGCCGCCGGCGGCGGCGGCAGCTCCTCGAACGGCCGGCTGCGGATCGACGGGATGGTCGAGAGCTCGCTCTACCTGGGCACCGCGACCCAGCTCGTCGTCGACCTCGGCGAGAAGGTGCGGATGACTGTGCTCGTCCCCAACGCGAGCGAGGCCGAGCGCCAGAGCCTGCCCGGCGGCGGCGCCCGGGTGGCGCTGGCCTGGGAGCCCGAGCACATGCACGTGGTGCGCGAGTCGGCGCGAGCGGGTAGCGAGTCCAACGGCGGGCCGGGGGAGGCCGCCGAGCCAGAGCTTGAAGCAACCAAGGAGAGTGAGTGAGATGGGTAGTGAGAGGAGCCGGATCAGGAAGCCGACGCTGGCGGTGGCCGCGGCGGTTGCGGCAATTGCCCTGGCGGCCGGCCTCGCGGCCTGCGGCGATGACGTCGGCGGTGGCGGCAACGGAGACGTGACCACCGCCGCGGCGGGCGAAGTCAAAGGCGACCTGACGATCTCCAACTGGCCGGGTTACATCGACCCGGGCAAAGGCGGCACGGTCGCCGAGTTCGAGAAAGAGACCGGCGTCAGCCTCGACTACATCGAGGACGTGAACGACAACGACGGCTTCTTCGGCAAGCTGCAGCCGCAGCTCCAGCAGGGGGAATCCGGCGGTCGCAGCATCTTCGTCGTCACCGACTGGATGGCGAAGCAGATGTACGACCTCGGCTACCTGCAGGAGATCGACCACGACGACCTGCCGACCGTCTTCGCCAACCTGCTGCCGAGCCTGGAGAGCCCCTCCTTCGACCCCGAGCGCAAATTCTCGGTGCCCTGGCAGAGCGGCATGGGTGGGATCTGGGTCGACACCGCGAAGGCCCCCGGGATCAAATCGGTCAACGACCTGTTCGACCCGAAATACAAAGGCCAGGTGACGATGCTGAGCGAACTGCGCGAAACGGTTCCGCTGGTGATGCTGGCCGAAGGGATCGACCCGACCGAGGCGAGCAACGCGGACTGGCTCAACGCGGTTGACAAGATCAAGTCGGCCGCCGACTCGGGCCAGATTCGCCGCTTCACCGGCAACGACTACACCGAGGACCTGACCGCGGGCAACATCGTCGCCGCGATCGGCTGGTCCGGCGACGCCTCGCTGATCGAAAACGAGAACGCCGAATGGCGGATGCCGGCCGAGGGCTGCACGCTCTGGTCGGACAACATGGTGATCCCGGTCGGGGCGCCGAACACCGCAGCGGCGCTGGGCTGGATGGACTTCGTCTACCAGCCCGAGGTGGCGGCCGACATCACCGAATACGTCGAATACATCTCGCCGGTCGACGGGGTGAAAGACGTGCTCCAGAGCCGCGGGTCCGAACTGGCGGACAGCGAGCTCACCTTCCCCAGCGAGGAGTTCACCGCCGAGTGCACCGACCAGGACTCGCCGCCGGAAATCGAGCCGGTCAACGAGGCCTGGCAGGAAGTGATCACCGGCTGAGCCGGGAAGCACGATGAGCCTGCGGCAGCGCCTGGTCCCCTACTGGCTCCTGGGACCGGGCCTGCTCTGGCTCTTCCTCTTCTTCGTCGTGCCGATGTACTTCATGGGCGAGCTGGCGCTGCGCTCGGGCTCGCTGACGACCGGCTTCACCTTCAGCTGGGAGTGGACGAACTACTCCGCCTCGCTCTCCGGCCACACCGAGCAGATCCTGCGCTCCTTCCTCTACGCCGGGGCGGCGACGGTGCTGGCGCTGCTGATCGGCTACCCGCTCGCCTACGCGATCGCCTTCCGCGCCGGGCGCTACCGCAACCTGCTGCTGTTCGCGGTGATCGCGCCCTTCTTCACCACCTACCTGATCCGCACGATCGCCTGGAAGACGATCCTCAGCGACTCCAGCCCGATCGTCGACGTGCTGCAGACGCTGGCCCTGGTCCCACCCGACGGCCGCGTGCTCGCCACCTCCGGCGCCGTGATCGCCGGCCTCACCTACAACTTCCTGCCCTTCATGATCCTGCCGCTCTACGCCAACCTGGAGCGGCTCGACCTGCGCCTGGTCGAGGCGGCGAAGGACCTCTACTCGTCCTCGCGCGCGGCCTTCCTGCGGGTGACGCTGCCGCTGACGATGCCGGGGATCGTCGCCGGCGTCCTGCTCACCTTCATCCCCGCCTTCGGCGACTACATCAACGCGCAGCTGCTCGGCGGCACCCAGCAGTCGATGGTCGGCAACGTGATCCAGTCGCTCTACCTGACCCAGCGCGACTATCCCGAGGCGGCGGCGCTCTCCTTCCTGATGATGACGCTGATCCTCGCCGTGGTCGTCCTCTACATCCGCTTCGCCGGCACCGGCGCCTTCATGGGCGACGCGGAGGAGAAGCGGGCCCGATGAGCGTCGCCGCGGGCGCCTGGGGCTGGCTGCGCCGCAACGCGCTGCCGATCTACGCCGGGCTGGCGGTCGCCTACCTGCTGGTCCCGATCGTCGTCATCGCCGTCTTCTCCTTCGGCGCCACGCCGCAGGACAAACTCACCTTCGGCCTCAACGAAGGCTTCACGCTCGAGTACTGGACCAGCGCCTTCTCGCTGCCCGAACTGAACGAGTCGCTGATGACGAGCATCCGCCTGGCCGCCTTCTCGACCGCGCTCGCGACCGCGCTCGGCACCGCGATGGCGATCGCCCTCGTCCGCCACGCCTTCCACGGGCGCCGCGCCGCCAACCTGCTGATCGTTATCCCGATGGCGACGCCCGAGGTCGTGATCGGCGCCTCGCTGCTCTCGATGTTCATCTACTACTCGTTCGCGCTCGGCTTCACCACGCTGCTGATCGCCCACGTGATGTTCTCGATCAGCTTCGTCGTCGTCGTCGTCCGCTCGCGGCTGATCGGCTTCGACCGCAACCTCGAGGAGGCGGCCGCCGACCTCGGCGCGACCCCGCTGACGACCTTCCGTACGGTGACCCTGCCGCTGCTGGCGCCGGGGATCGTCGCCGCGGCGATGCTCGCCTTCGCGCTCTCGATCGACGACTTCGTGATCTCCAACTTCAACTCGGGCACGACCGTGACCTTCCCGCTGTATGTATATGGGGTGAGCCTGCGCGGGATCCCGGTCCAGGTCAACGCGCTGGCGACGATCCTCTTCGTCGTCGCCTCGGTCTCCGCCGCCCTGGTGCTCTGGCAGCAGCGCCGCGCCGAGCGGATGGCGAGCGTCCGCCCGGAGAAGGCGCCGCCTTTGCCCGTCGGTACCGCGGAGGCAGCGTGATCGTACGGGGACGGCGGGGGTCGCCTCGCCGAGTGCGGGGACGCTGGGGGTCGCCTCGTCGAGTGCCTAAATCCGCCTTTGGCGGATTGATTTTGTGCCGAGGACGGGAGTCGCCCCGTCGAGTGCCTACCACCGCCCGGCGGGCGGTGGAATCGTGTGCCGCTTCGCGGCTCCGGATCACCCGCCAGGAGCCGCTTCGCGAGGCATCGTCGGGGCGACTCCCGTCCTCCCGCTTACAACCGTTCGCTGTTTGTTTCGCTATCCGATACAAGGGGCGAACGAGTGGGTGACTTGAGGTTGCGGAACTACATTGGCGGGAGCTGGCGGCCAGCGGAGGGTGTGGGGACGCTGGACGATGTCGACCCGGCGACGGGGGAGGTGGTTGCGCAGGTGCCTCTATCCGGGGCGCGAGAGGTGCGCGAGGCGGTCGAGGCGGCGCGTGCGGCGCAGCCCGGCTGGCGAGCTGTGCCGCCGCAGCGGCGGGCGCGGGCGGTGCTGGCGCTGCGCGAGCGGCTGCTGGCCCGCCGCGAGGAGCTGGTCGCGCTGGTCTGCGCCGACATGGGCAAAACGCTGGAGGACGCCGACGGCGAGGTCGGGCGCGGGATCGAGTCGGTCGAGTCGGCGGCGGCGATACCGCACCTGCTCAAGGGCGAGAACCTCGAGGGGGTCGCGGCTGGGGTCGATGTCGAGATGGTGCGCCAGCCGGTCGGCGTCGTCTCCGCGATCACCCCCTTCAACTTCCCGGCGATGATCCCGCTCTGGTTCCTGCCCTACGCGATCGCCTGCGGCAACAGCTTCATCCTCAAGCCCTCCGAGCAGGACCCGCGGCCGGCGGCGCTGATCGTCGAGCTGGTTGACGAGGTGGAGGAGATCCCGGCGGGCGTGGTCAACCTCGTCCACGGCGGCCGCGACGCGGTCGAGGCGATCCTCGCCGACCCGGGCATCGACGCCGTTTCCTTCGTCGGCCGCGCCTCGACCGCGCGGATCGTCGCCGCGGGCTGCGTCGCGAGCGGCAAGCGGGTGCAGGCGCTGGGCGGCGCCAAGAACTCGCTGGTGGCGATGCCCGACGCCGACCTGGACGCGGCGCTGCCGGCGATCATGGGCTCGGCCTTCGGCGCCGCTGGACAGCGCTGCCTGGCCGGCTCGGTCTGCATCGTCGTCGGCGACGCGGCGCGACGGGCGGAGGTGCGCGAGGCGCTGGTCGCGGCGGCGGCGGCGCTGCGGGTCGGCCCTGGCGACGACCCGGCTACCGACGTCTGCCCGATGGTCTCTGCGGCGGCGCGGGAGAAGGTCGCCGAGGCGATCGGGCGCGCCGGCGAGGACGGTGCCGAGCTGCTGCTCGACGGGCGCGGCGACGCCGGCCCGGCGGGGACGGTGCTCGGGCCGACGATCCTCGCCGTCGCCGACCCGGAGGCCGAGCCGGCGCGCGAGGAGCTCTTCGGGCCGCTGCTGACCCTGGTCGAGGTCGACGACCTCGACGCCGCCCTGGCCTTCCTCAACGGCTCGCGCTACGGCAACGCCGGGGCGATCTTCACCCGCTCCGGCGAGGCGGCGCGGCGCTACCGCTACGGGGCCGAGGCGGGGATGCTCGGCGTCAACGTCGGCGTGCCCGCGCCAGTCGCCTGGTTCCCGTTCTCGGGCTGGAAGGACTCGCTCGACGGGGACCTGCACGCGAACGGGACCGACGCGGTCGACTTCTACACGCGCAAGAAGGTGGTTACTTCGCGTTGGTAGGGCCGGGTGGGGTGTCCCCCGCTCCGACAAACGACGGGCTAATCAGCCCGTCGTTTTGAGTATCCGCCGGCCCGGGGGACACCCCACCCGGCCCTAGAACCGCCACCGGTTGGAGGGACGGGGGGCCCTCCAGAGGAACTTGTGAGCCGCAAAGCCCCGATCCCCCTCCAAGTGTGGGCGCGGGTTCCGTCGGAGGGGCACCTCGTCCCTCCTACCGGCCGATGTGGAAGCCGACGAGCTGGGGCAGGTTGGAAATCACCTTGCTGAGCAAGCTTGGGGGGCTCCCGGCCAGCTCGGCCTCCTCCCGGCTGACGAGGGCTCGGCGGATGATCTCCCCTCCCAGCCAGTGGAATGGCTCCGGGGGGACGCGTTGCGGGGACGGATCTATGAATGGCAAGCGGGTGTGCTCGTCGCTGCGGCCGAGGGCGAGGGAGGCGAGGGTGCGGCCGACCATGTGGGAAGGGCCGACGCCGTTGCCGGTGTAGCCGGCGGCGGCGAAGGCGTCGGCGCCGCGTAGCGGCACGACCACGGGCAGGTGGGTCGGCGAAACGTCGATCGGGCCACCCCAGGCGTGGGTGAGGCGGCGGCCGGCAAGGCCGGGGAAGTAGGCGCGCAGGCGCTCGGCGGCGGCCGCGATGACCTCCGGATCGAGCTCGGCCCTGCCGCCCAGGCGGGCGCCGATCTCGATCCGCCCACCGCCCCAGCCGAAGGCGATGCGGCCGTCCGGGGTGGTGCGGAAATAGTCGATCAGGGTGCGGCTGTCGGTGATGCACTCGCCGCCGGTCCAGCCGATCTCCCCCAGCAGCTCCGGCACCGGCTCGGTGAGGACGATGTGGGAGGAGGTGACGGTGAGCGAGTCGCGCAGCGGGGCGTGGGGGGCCTTGGCGGCGGCGCCGATCGCGACGATCGCGGTCCCGGCGCGCACCACGCCGCCCTCCGTCTGGGCGATCGCGCCTGCGGCGCTCCTCGCGTTGGACTTTGTACGTGCTGGGACACGTACAAAGTCCAACGCGCCGCTGAGCCGGCGCACCGGCGAGCGCTCGTAGATCTCGACCCCGGCGCCGCGCAGGCGCTCGCGCAGGCCGAACGCCAGCCGCGCCGGCTGCACGGTCGCCGCGTCCGGGTAGAAGGCGCCGCCGCGGAAGGCGGGCGAGGCGCAGCGCGCGGCGACCGCGGCGGGGTCGAGCGGCTGGATCGCATCGCCCTCCCCCAGCGCCGCGCAGGCGACGTGGGCCTGCTCCCAGGCGCCGTCGTGCGCCGGCGCGGTAGAGACCTGCAGGTAGCCGCCGCGGCGGAACCAGGCATCGACCCCCTGCTCCCGGCAGAAGCCCTCGACCCCGTCGATCGCCTCGCGCGCGGCCCGAGCGACCGTCAGCGCCCCGGCATCCCCCCAGCGCTCGCACATGTTCGGCAGCGAGAACCACATCACGTTGCAGAACCCCCCATTCCGCCCACTCGGCCCCCGCCCGCAAAGATCCGCCTCGAGCAGCACGACCGACGCCTCGGGCTCCAGCCGCTTCAGGTGCCAGGCAGCCCACATCCCCGTGTACCCGCCGCCCACCACCACCACGTCAGCGCTCCTGTCCTCCCCCAAGGTGGGCAACTCGGGCACCGCCCCGGCCTCCTCCAGCCAGTACCCATGAGCGGTGTGCCTCATCTCCCGAACGAGTCTGACAGGGGACGGCGGGGTGTCCCCCCGCGCAGCGGCGTCCTCTTTTTCGCCTCACCGGCTCAGCGAGAGCGGAGGGCCCCCTGGCGAAAACCCAGCAAGCGGGGGGACACCCCCCGCCGTCCCCCCTCTCTCTTGCCGCCCCCGAATACACTCGACCCGTGCCCAGCTTCGACGCGATCGCCGACCTGCCGCTGGAGGTCGAGGAGTGCGAGCTCGAGGGGCTCGGCATCGCCCTCGGCGACTTCGAGCGCCTCACCACCGTGATCAAGCTGCGCGGCGGCGGCGAGCAGGGGATCGGCGAGGACGTCACCTACGACGGCCTCGACCACGTCGCCCTGCAGGACGCCGGCCCGCCGGCCGAGCTGGCCGGCAGCCACACCTTCGCCGGCTTCTCCGAGCTGGTCGGCGGCCTCGAGCTCTTCCCCGGGGGCGCGCCCGAGCGCGAGGACTCGCTTGCCTACCGCCGCTGGGGTTACGAGTCGGCGGCGCTCGACCTGGCGCTGCGCCAGGCCGGGACCAGCCTCGCGGCGGCGCTGGGGCGCGAGTCGCGGCCGGTCAACTTCGTCAGCTCGATGCGGCTCTCGCCCTTCGGCAGCGACGAGCCCTCCTCGATCGCGCCGCTGCGCGCCCGGCTCGAGCACTACCCGACCCTGCGCTTCAAGCTCGACCCGACCAACGACTGGGACGACGAGCTGATCGCCGCTCTGGTCGAGACCGGCGCGGTCGACTCGCTCGACCTGAAGGGCTTCTACAGCGGCACCCCGGTCGACGTCGAGACCGACCCCGAGCTCTACGCGAAGCTGATCGAGGCCTTCCCCGACGCCTGGCTGGAGGATCCCGACGTCAACGAGGAGACCCGGCCGTTGCTCGACCGGGTGGCGGAGCGGGTCACCTGGGACGCGCCGATCCACTCGGTCGCCGACATCGAGGCGATGCCGTGGGAACCGCAGATGGTCAACATCAAGCCCTCGCGCTTCGGCGTCGTGCGCGAGCTGTTCGCGGCCTACGACCACTGCGAGGCGAAGGGGATCGGCGCCTATGGCGGCGGTCAGACCGAGCTCGGCCAGGGCCGCGGGCAGATCCAGTACCTGGCCTCGATCTTCCATCCCGACACCCCAAACGACGTCGCCCCGAGCGGTTACAACGACCCGGCCCGGGCGACGGCGCCGGGCCTGCCCACCTCCCCGCTGCGGCCGGCGATCGACGCCACCGGCTTCCGCTGGACCGACTGAAAGGAAAGATGGCCGAGAAGAGCTTCGCCGACGCCCTCAACGAGCAGATCGCCAACGAGTTCGCCGCCTCCCAGCAGTACGTCGGGATGGCGGTCTACTACGACGCCGAAACGCTGCCCCGCCTCGCCCACTTCTTCTACCGCCAGGCGCTGGAGGAGCGCGAGCACGCGATGATGATGGTCCAGTACCTGCTCGACGTCGGCGAGGAGGTCCACATCCCCGACATCAAGTCGCAGGAGACCAGCTACTCCGACGGGGTGACGCCGGTGAAGAAGGCGCTGGCGCAGGAGAAGCGGGTCGGCGAGGAGATCTTCGCCCTGTTCGAGCTGGCGCGCGAGGTCAAGGACTACCGCGCCGAGCAGTTCATGCAGTGGTTCGTCAAGGAGCAGGTCGAGGAGGTGGCGCTGATGGGCGACCTGCTCAACGTGGTCGAGCGGTCCCGGGACAACCTGCTCTTGGCCGAGGACTACATCGCGCGGGAGGCGCCGGGCGAGGAAGGCAGCGATCCCACCGCGCCGCCGGCGGCGGGCGAGGGGTAAAAGCCAGGCGGCGACGAGGACGGGAGTCGCCTCGCCGAGTGCCCACCACCGCCCGCCGGGCGGTGGAATGGTGTGCCGCTTCGCGGCTCGGATCACCCGCCAGGAGCCGCTTCGCGAGGCATCGTGCCGGCCCCCGGCCGTATCCCGACCCGATTCCCAGCCAGTACCGGATTTGTTATCCGGTACTGATTCGTCCACAGAAGTCCGCTCGGGGTGTACAATCACGTTTATCGTGAACCTGAGCGGGCTGATCGAGAAGGAGCATCTGCCGGCCGGCCGCGAGGCCCTCGCCGAGCCGCTGATCGCCCACTCGCAGCGCGAGCGGATCCTGGTCGCGATGGCCGACAGCTGCGCGGCTCGCGGCTACAACGCAACCACGATCGCCGACATCGTCGAGCGCGCCGGCGTCTCCCGCGCCACCTTCTACGAGCTGTTCAAGGACAAGGAGGACTGCTTCCACGCCGCGATGGAGGTCTCGCTGGCGGACGCGATGGGCCGCGTCGTCTCCGTCTACTCGCCCGACAAGCCGTGGGCGACGATGGTCCGCGACGCCGCCGCCTCCTTCCTCGACCTGCTCGCCAGCCGCCCCGCCTTCGCCCGCATGGCACTGGTCGAGGCCCCCTCCTCAGGCAAGCGCGCCTTCGACCTCTACGCCTCCGGCAAGCGGGTGCTGCAGGCGCTGCTCGATCGCGGCCGCGACGATCCAATGGAGGAGGAGTCGATCCCCTCCAGCGCCGGACGCGCCGCCCTCGCCGGCGCCGAGTCGCTGATCGTCGGCCAGATCCTCGCCGGCAACGCCGAGCGCCTGCGCGAGCTGCTTCCCGACGTCGTCTACATCACGACCGTCCCCTACCTCGGCCAGGAGGAGGCGCTGCGCCAGTCGCGAGAGGCCGAGAAGCTCCCGCTTCCACCCGGAGGCTGACCGGAGTGGAGCGGAGCAGGGGGGGAGAGCGGTGGCGCCCTCCGCGCGGGCGTCACCGGCTGCCGCCGGAGGTGGTGGCGCGCTCGCAGCGCGACCGGCTGCTGGAGGCGGCGATCCGGGTGGTCGCGGCGAAAGGCTACGGAGCGGCGACGATCGGCGACCTGACCAAGGAGGCCGGCGTCTCCCGCACCACCTTCTACGAGTTCTTCGAGGACAAGGAGGCCTGCTTCCTCGCCGCCTACGACGGTGCCGTCGAGCTGCTGGTGCGGCGGGTGACGAGCGCGTACGAGTCCGAGCGGCGCTGGCCGGAGAGGGCCGCGGCGGGGCTGGCGGCGCTGCTGGCGGCGCTGGCCGAGGAGCCGCGCCTGGCCCGCCTCTCGCTGGTCGACATCGGCTCCGCCGGGCCGGCCGCCCAGCGCCGCTACCGGACCGCGGTCCAGCGGCTGACGCCGCTCTTCGACGAGGGCCGCGACTTCGCCCCCGGCGGCCGCGGCCTGCCGGCCAACACCTCGCGGATGGCGATCGGCGGCGTCACCGGCCTGATCGCCGACGAACTGCTCGCCGACCGGGCCGAGCAGCTGCCCGGTTTGCTTTCGGACGCGCTTTTTGCCACGCTGGTGCCATATATCGGCCCGGACGCGGCTGCCAGGGAGGTCGAGAGGCTGACTCGATAAACGTCCACGTACAGGTTGCCGCTATGATTCATAAACTGGATAGTCCAATCCTGACCGGCGGGCCGATGGCAAGCACCAAAACGCGGCGGCAACTCATCCTCGAGGCGATGGTCCGGGTGGTCGGGCGGCAGGGCTACAAGGCCACCTCGGTCGCCGACGTGATCGAGGAGGCCGGCGTCTCCCGCACCACCTTCTACCGCCACTTCGAGGACAAGCACGAGTGCTTCCTCGCCGCCTACGACCTGGTGGTCGATCGGGTGATCGGCGAGGTCACCGAGCGCTGCGAGGGCGAGCGCGACTGGATCGGCCGGGTGCGGACCGGCCTGACGACGATCGTCAACATGTTCGCGCTCGACCCGGAGCTGGCGCGGACCGCGATCGTCGAGGTCGCCGCGGCCGGCGCCGACGCCCGCCAGCTGCACTGGGACGCGGTCAGCCGCTTCACCGAGTTCCTCGCCGACGGCGAGCAGCTGACCGGCGGGCGCGAGCTGCCCGAGAACATCGCCCTGATGGCGGCCGGCGCCGTCTCGGGCCTGATCTTCGACGAGCTGCTCACCGGCCGCGCCGAGCGCCTGCCGAAGCTCCTCCCCGATCTGGTCTTCGCCCTGCTCGTCCCCTACATCGGCCCGGCCGCGGCGACCGCGGAGATGCGCAAGGCGGCTGCCTGAAGGCGCCGGGCCGCCCCATACCCCCCTTAAGTTTTTAGATCTGGCCGATCTCGCGGCGCAGTTTGGCTCGCACCCGGTGCAGCCGGACCTTGACCGTCCCGATCGGGATGCCGAGGCGGCGGGCGATCGCCTCCTGGGTCAGGTCCTCGTCGTAGCGCAGCCGGATCAGCTGCCGCTCACGCTCGTTGAGGCAGGCCAGCGCCGCGTGCAGGTCGGCCTGTTCCACCGCCGCCAGGACCCGCTCGTCGTCGACCCCCTGGTTGACCTCCAGAGTGTCGATCGGGACCGGGCGCTGCTTGGCGTACTGGCGGAAGGCCTCGTTGCGGACGATCGCCGCCAGCCACTGCTTGCGGGCGCTGGCGTCACGCAGCGTCGAGCGTCGTCGCCAGGCGCGCAGCAGCGCGTCCTGGGCGATGTCCTCCGCCTCGCCCGGGTTCTTCGAGTAGCGGTAGGCGAGGCGCAGGCAGATCCTCCGCGCCTCCTCCCAGTGCCAGCCGTCGTCGCCTGAAGCGTTCCGACCGGCCTGGAGATCGAGGCTCTGGGATTCCACGGTGCGGAACAAACTAGCAGATTTGAGCAATGAAACGTTGTCAATTAATAATTGGTCTCGGGAGTCGTGGAGGCAATAGCAGCAGTCCGGCCGGGGGACCGGTGGGCCGAGGAGGCCTACGATGCGATCGCTCCCGTCTACGACGATTTCACCGCCCATCACAACTACGAGATGTGGCTGGGCAACCTCCTTCCCGAACTCCGCCGCCACGGGTTGCGTGGGCGTCGCCTGCTCGACGTCGGCTGCGGAACCGGGAAGAGCTTCCTGCCAATGCTCGAGCGAGGCTGGGAGGTCGCCGCGTGCGACATCTCTCCCGCGATGCTCGAGCTGGCGCGCACCAAGGTCGGCGATGCGGCGAGGCTTGCCGTCGCGGACATGAGGAAGCTGCCGGTCCTCGGCGAGTTCGATCTCGTCTGGACGCTGGACGACGCGGTCAACTACCTGCTCAGCGGAAAGGAACTGGGGGACGCGCTGAGCGGCATGCGGGCCAACATGGCCCCCGGCGGACTGCTGATGTTCGACGTCAACACCCTGAGCACCTATCGCACCTTCTTCGCCGAGACCGAGCAGGTCGAGCGAGGCGGGCGGCGGCTGGTCTGGCGAGGTCAGGCCTCCGCCGACGCGGCGCCCGGCTCGATCAGCGAGGCCCGCTTCGAAGTCGAGACGGCGGACGGCGGCGACGGCGATGTCGTCACCCACGTCCACCGCCAGCGCCACTTCCCCGAAGCCGAGGTGCTGGCGCTGCTCGAGGCGAACGGGCTCGAGCCGCTCGACGTGTTCGGCCACGGCCACGACGCGGTGCTCAAGCAGCCGGTCGACGAACTGGTCCACAGCAAGGCCGTCTACATGGCCCGCCGCTCGCCCCCGCCGATGGCGGCGGCGAGCTGAGCCTGCGAGAGCAGGTTCGACGCCCGGTTCCAGGCGCGCTGCAGCTTCGCTTCGATCGCTTCGACCCGGCAGGAGGTGTCGGCGAGGCAGTCGCCCCAGGTGTTGGCCGCCGCGAGGTAGGAGTTGAGCGCCCGCTCGGCCGGCGCGGCGGCGGCGAGCAGGCAGCCGACCGCGAGCCTGCCGGCGGGCACGCGCTGATAGCGGGCGCGGACCTCGCGCACCCGGGCCAGGTAGGTGTCGTAGGTGACGCCGACGGCGACCGTGCCGCGCAGGGAGTCGAGCGCGGCGACGAAGCGGCGCAGCGGGCGCGCGCAGCGAGGCTTGCCGGGATCGGCGACGCCCCGCCGCTCGGCCTCGGCGCCCGTTCCCCTGCCGGCCGCGGTACCGTCGCCCTCGCCGTCACCGCAGGCAGACAGGCAGAGCAGCGCCGCCGTCAGGGCGCAGACAGCGATCGATGCCGGACCGGCTCCCCTCATCGACTGCCAACGTTACGAGACGGGACGCTGCTGTAGAAATTCGCCGATGCCGGGAAGGGGAAAGCTCGCGATCGCCGCGATCCTCGCTCTGCTTGCGAGCGCCCCGGCGGGGAGAGCCGCCGGGCAGGGCGGCGTCCTCGTCGTCGGCGACAGCCTCCAGGAGCTGAGCTCCCCCTACCTGAAGCGCCACCTGCCGGGTGTGCCGCTCACCGTCAACGCCGCAGGCGGCTACAACAGCTACCAGATCTTCGACCTCTTCCGGGAGAGCTACGACCCCTCCCACTCGGTGATCGTCTTCGACGCCGGCACCAACGACAACCCGGCCTATCCGGAGATCCTCGCCGGCAACCTGCAGGCGGTCGCCGCCGCGGTCGGCGACCGCTGCCTGGTCGTGCCGACGGTCCACGGGCTCGTCGTCGGCGGGGTCGGCAACGGGGGCAAGAACCGCGTCGTGGCGGGATTCGCGGCCTCGCGTCCCGGCACGCAGACGCCCGACTGGGCGGGGGCGGTCGCCGCCCATCCGGAGCTGATGCAGGCCGACGACCTCCACCCCACGCCGGCCGGCGCCGACCTGCGGGCGCGGCTGATCGCGCGCGGGGTCCAGGGCTGCCTCGCCGGCGCCGCGCCGGTCCCCGACAGGGGCAAGCGGCGGGCGCTGCGGCCGCGGCCGGAACTCGAGCCGGGGAGGAGGTTCGCCAGGCGGCAGGTGAGGATCGTCGGCGCGGTCGCCGACGGCTTGCTGGCGGCGCTGGCCTCGCAGGCGATCGGCGCCGGTGGCCCGCTGGGCGCCTCGCTGGCGCTGATCTCGCTCCGGCTCGAGTGCGAGGATTGGTGTTATGCCTGAACCCGTCAGTCGCCGTGAGCGGTACATGCCGGGGCTCGACGGTTTGCGGGCGATCGCCGTCCTCGGCGTGATCGCCTACCACCTCGGATTCGGCTGGGCGGACGGCGGGCTGCTGGGTGTGGGTGTGTTCTTCACCCTCAGCGGATACCTGATCACCGACATCCTGCTGAACCAGGTCAACCGCGGCGGGATCAGGCTGAAGTCGTTCTGGATGGCGCGTGCCCGCCGCCTGCTGCCGGCGCTGTTCGTGATGCTGATCGTGGTGATGGCGTGGGTCACCGTGATCGGCCCGCACCAGCCGGGTGACTTTCGCACCGCGGCGCTGAGCGCCGCCGCCTACTTCAACAACTGGTGGCTGATCTTCCACGACGTCTCCTACTTCGCCCGCTTCGCGCCGCCGTCGCCGCTCAACCACCTCTGGTCGCTCTCGGTCGAGGAGCAGTTCTACATCGTCTGGCCCTTCCTGGTGCTGCTCGGGGTTCGCTTCGTGCCCGAGCTCGCCAGCCCCTCGGGTGTGCGCTCACGGCTCGCCATCGTCACCCTCGCCGCCGCCCTCTGCTCGGGGATCCTGATGGCGATCCTCTACAGCCCCTCGCTCGATCCCTCGCGGGTCTACTACGGCACCGACACGCGGGCGCTGGAGCTGCTCGCCGGGGCGGCGCTGGCGATGGTCTGGCCCAGCCGCGGGCTGCGCAAGGGGATCGCGCCGCAGGCGCGGCGGCTGATCGACGGCGCCGGGGTCCTCGGCCTGCTGGCGATCGCGCTGATGTTCTGGCGGGTCAGCGAGTTCTCGCCCTTCCTCTACCGCGGCGGCTTCGCCGTGCTCGCGCTGGCGACGGTGCTGGCGGTCGCCGCGATGGCGCATCCGGCGTCGCGGCTGGGGCCGATCGTCGGCTGCAGGCCGATGCGCTGGATCGGCGAACGCTCCTACGGCATCTACCTCTGGCACCTGCCGATCATCGTCCTGACCACGCCGGAGGCGGCCCAGGGCGCCGACCCGCTCCGCGCCCTGGTCCAGGTCGCCGCGATCGTCGGCGTCGCCGAGCTCTCCTGGCGCTACGTCGAGAACCCGATCCGCCGCGGCGCGCTCGGCCGGCTCTGGGCGCAGTGGCGAGCGGGCCGCTGGCGCCGCGAGCCGGTGCCGCGGCGCGGCTGGGCCCTGCTCGGCGGGACGGGCGCCGTGAGCCTGATGGCGCTGGCGGGGATGGCCGGTGTCGGCGTCTCCAACGAGCCGCAGGCCGGCGCCGAGACGGTGGCGAAGACGGTGCAGGCGAAACCGGCCGCGCGGGCGCCGAACTCGGCCCGCTGCGAAGCGGTGATCCACATCGGCGACTCGACCTCGGAGGGGCTGGTCTCCTCCGAGTACCTGCCCGACCCACGCCAGCTGATCAGCGCCCAGTACGCCCGCGTCGGCGCCACCACCCAGCACCTCGAGGTGGCCGGCGCCCGCTCGATCTACGAGAACTTCGAAGGCGAAGCGAATGCCCGGGAAGTGGCGGAAGCGTGGAAGAACGAAGGGTTCGAAGGGTGCTGGGTGCTGGCGATGGGGACGAACGAGGCGGCCAACGTCGCCGCCGGCTCCGCCTTCGGCTACGAGGACCGGATCGCGAGCATGATGGCGACGATCGGCGACGACCCGACGATGTGGGTGAACGTCAAGTCACTGGTCGCCGACGGGCCCTATTCGGCGGCGAACATGGAGGATTGGGACGAGGCGCTGCGGGAAGCCTGTGACCGTTACCCGCGGATGCGCGTCTACGACTGGGCCTCCGACGCCAAGGAACACTGGTTCATCGCCGACGGGATTCACTTCACCACCCCCGGCTACGCGGCGCGCGGACGGCTGATCGCCGACGCGCTGCTGGCGGCGTTCCCGGCCTCCAAGCCGGTGAAGATGACCGACGCCGACGACTGCCTGGTCTTACCTTCCTGACCTCACCTTCTTGAAGTAGGCCCAGCGGTCGTAGAGGCCGAGCGCGTACTGCAGGGTGTCGCCGCGGATGGTGGTGGTGCCGCCGGTGCCGATCAGCCTGGCGTAGTCGATGCGGGGCGAGGCGCCGCGCTGAGTCACCCTGATCCCGCGCAGGCGGCCGCGCATGTAGGGGCCGAGGCGCGAGCTCATCTCACTCTGGCTGAAGCGAAAGGTCCAGCGGTGCTGGGGCGAGTAGTGGTCGTGGGGGTCGCGCACGCTCTGCAGGTAGGGAACGTCGGGGCCGCCGAGGAAGCCGGACTCGGTGCGACCGCCGGAGGAGGAGAAGTAGGTGGTCTGGGCGACCTCGCCGGCGTGGGTGGCGACCAGGTTGCGGGTCGAGTGCACGGCGCGGTCGGCGCGCGGGCTCTCTACGGCGACGCCGCCGTAGACCTGGGTGCGGGTGTCCGGGTAGAGCGAGTAGCCGTTGCCGCCGACGTCGGTCGAGAGGGCGATCGAGCGAACCGCCACGGCGAAGGCCCTCAGCGTCGCCGCCGGCCAGCTCGGCGGGACCTCGGCCGGGACCGAGCCGCGGGCGTAGGCGTTGACGTTGAGGCGGTTGACGAGGATGAGCGAGCCGCCGCCGGTCGGACGGGCCTCCAGCGCGCCGCGGTAGGTCCCGACCGCGGCGATCCGAATCCTCGTGCGGCTGTCGGCGTGGAGGCGATCGCCGCAGCGGCCAAGCAGCCTGCCGGAGGCCGAGAGCAATCGCACCGAGGAGCCGCGGGGGCGGGCGCGATAGGTGTGGGAGGGGTCGAGGCGCCTGCGGCAGGCCGACCTGGCGCCGCTGAAGACGGCGTCGCCGGGCCGGACCGCGAGCAGCACCCGGACCATCGGCGCCCGCGGCAGCTCGGCGATGCGGATGCCGCGGTAGTAGTGGCGGAGGATCTGGCGGTAGCCGGCGCCGTGCCTGCCGAAGCCGTAGGCGCCGTAGGCGCTCATGCCGACCCCGTGGCCGTAGCCGGCGCCGTTGACGACCCAGGTGGCGGCCCCCGCCTGGGCAGGCGCGGCCACGAGCAGGCAAAGGGCCACTCCCAGAGCTGCGATCCGAGCACGCGCCATCCGGGTCGAGGGTAGCGGCGCCCCGCGTGGATCAGGGCGCGGCAGCCGACTCGGCCCGCGCTTCCCAGGCGTAGGTCATCGCGATCCGGTCGATGATCGTGGGGTGGGCGGCGAAGAGGGCCTGGGACCAGCCCGGCGGATCGGGCCTGGTCACGCTCGTCGTCGCCAGCCGGCGCAGCATCGCTCGGGCGGTGGCCGGTTCGCGGGTCGCGTCCAGGGCCGCCCAGCGCGCTGAACAGCAGCAGAACCGGGACGGCGAGGCGAGTGCCATCCGATCGAGCGGTTACGAAACTTGCGGTGTGGAGTTCGAGGGTGGTAGCCGGTGAGTGAGCGGACGGTTCGGCTGACCGTCGCCGACGACCTGCGGCGCGTCCGGGGAGACCGCCAAGGTCCAAAATTGGAGGTCAGCCGGGAGTTGCGGGCAGGGTCTCCAGGCCTTTGCCGCGAGCGGCGCGGTGAAGGCATGCGTCCCAGGTGGCGATTGTCAAGTCCTCGGGAGGCAGCACGAGCGCCGCGGCCAGATGCAGGGCGTCGAGGCTACGCAGCTCGGTCGAGAGCGCCAGCTCGGCGGCATGCTCGGCGAGGGCCTGGTCGACCTCGATCACGTCGAAGGACAGCCAGTCCGCCGCGACCCTCCTGGCGACCTTACGCCCACCCGCCAGACCGACGGCGCGAACGGTCTCCACGTAGCCGACCCGACACATCGACCAGGCGCGGGCATCCTCCATCGTGGAGACCACCAACTCGCTGCCGTCCTCCTCGACATAGCGCTTGACGAGAGCGCTCGCGTCGAGGTAGAGCATCAACGCTCGTCGTCGCGCTCGGACAGGACGATCGCCGATGCCGAGCGTCCGGTGTCCAGGGGGCGCGGCGGGCGGCTTGGGCGGGGACGGGCGGCGGGCGTGATCCTGCCGTCGGCGACCAGCGCCCGCATGCGCTCGTCGCCACGACGGGCACCCGCGGGAACGATGTCGGCAACTGCCTGCCCGCGCCTCGTCACCCTGATCTGCTCGCCCTCGTCGACCCGGTGCAGCACGCTGCTCAGGCTGCTCTTCAACTCTCGGATTCCAATCTCACGCATGTGGCTACATTAGCAGGCTTGTAGTCACATCTACAGATAGCCAGAGTAGGGGGCAGCGATGTCCTTGCCCTCGTCCCCAGCAGGGCGAGGTCTACTGGACCGATCCCGAACCGACACGCGGAAGCGAGCAGGCGAAGTCCCGCCCGTTCGCCGTCGTCTCCGTCGATCGCCCCCTGCACGTCGAGGTTCCCGCATCGGAAGCGGGTCTTAAGGAGCGCGGCTTCGCGATGCCCGAGCAGCTTCGAGCAATTTCGCATGAGCGCCTCGGCCGCTGCTGAGTCTGAACCCGGAGCCAACCGGCACCTCAGCTTGTCTAGGCTGCCGGCCAGAGACCGGGGAGGCAAACGCAGGTATGGCCAAGTCCAAGAAGCGGAAGCGAAGGCGAAAGCGTGGCGGACGCAGGGGCCCGCAGCAGCCCGCGCCACGTAAGCGGCTGACGCCCGAGGAGCGCGAGATCGAGCAGGCGCTCGCTGCGGCGGAGCGCCGCGCGCGCGAGGCGCTCTCGCCCGACACGCCGCCGAAGCGGGTCGCGGAACTGCTCGTGGAGGAGTTCGACGACCTACCCTCGCCGGTCGGCCTCGCCCTGACTCTCCAGGGGCACGGATCGGACGAGCGAGCCCGGGCGGTCGCGAGCGAGGCGCAGCGGCTCGCGCGTGGGAGTGTCACGGTGTTGACCTTCGCGGCCGAAGTCGCGCGCGCGGTCGATGGAGACGCCAAAGGCGCTGCCGCTCTGCTGGATGACGCGCTCGATGCCTACGTCGATCCCAGCGGCGTGGTGGCGCTCGCCCAGCACCTGGCAGAGGCTGGGCGGCTGCTCGACTCGCTCACCCTCGCCGAGGAGCACCTGTGCGAGGAGCCTGGTGACGAAGATGCGGAAACGGTCCGAGCCCGGGCGCTGGAAGAGCTCCATGAGCGCTCGCTATCCGGAGGCGGGCTGGCAAAGGCGGAGGAGGCCGCGCTCGAGCGCTTCTGCGACCGTGGGCTGCTCTATCGCCTGCGGGAGGGGCTCGGCGAGTTTGTCGAGGGACGGCCCGAGCTGCAGGAGGCGATCGCCGCCGCCGTGCGGAGCTGGCTGGATGAGCTGGAGGAGGATGAAGACGTCAGCCTCGAGGGCCTGATGGACGTCGAGACGGAGTCGGACCGTCTCGCGGAGCGGCGCGACGGGATCGCCCGACTGGCGATCGAGCATGCGTGGTTGTTGGACGATGGCGACGAGGAGGTCGAACCCGAGCCCGAGACGGAGGAGTCGGATGCGCCGCTGGCGCTGCTCGCCGGCGACTCCGGCACCGAGCGCGCCCTGGCACAGGCGGCGCGCGACTGGCTTGGAACCTGCAGCTACGGCCTCTGGCAGCTCGCCCACCCTGAACCCGCCCCGGGGGTCTGGCTCACCGACCTCGTCTCCGGAGCGCGCCGCTACGCCGCGATCCCACCCGAGCAGCTCGAGGGGGCCGGTCGCTGGAGCGTGCTGCTGGGCAGCCTGGTCGCGCTCGATGGAACCTGGCGGACGACCGGCGCGGTCCTGCCGATGCGCCCCTCCGAGGGCGACCGGGCGGCCGAGCTGGCCCGTGAGGCGACCACCGAGATCGCCAGGGCGCTGACCGGCAAGCGTCCTCGCAAGCGCACCGACGGTCGCAAGCAGCCTCCACCGCACGGCGTGCTCACCGAGCTGGACGACCCGGCTCCCTCGCTGGTCGCCGACCTGATGGGCAAGGTCGTCGGCAGCATGCTCCCGGCGATCGCCGGCGAACTGTGGGAGCAACGCTCGGCCGGCCCGACGCTGACCAACATGGACGGCCACCGGCTGCGACTGATCACCGCCCTGGTTGACGTCAAGGACGGCGCGACGGCCAGGGAGCGGCTTGCCGCCCACGAGGACTTCCGCACCGAGGAGGACGGTGAGCTCAGCTGGTGGGGGCGCGAGCTGACCGAGATGGAGCGACAGACCGGCCTCGCCCAGCTACGCTCGCAACTGGGGCCCGAGAGCGACGAGGAGATCGAAGAGCCCGAAGAGACGCCACGCTGGCTGCGAGGGCGCCTGGCACCGCGGGAGGGCGGCTTCGAGGTGGACGTCAACTCCGAGGAGCGCCTGGACGCGTTGCTCGGGCTCCTGCGTGAGCTGGGGCTCGAGCCCGAGCTGGGGCGCCGATCGACGATCGATCCCGCCCAGGACATGCCTCGCCTCGAGGCGGGTGGACCGATTCCGTTCGGCGCCTCGCAGGAGGCGATCGACGCATGGCTCGCACACTGGCCGACGGAGCGTGTTCCGGCGCTGGGCGGGCTGACGCCAGAGGCCGCAGCGAAACGAGAGCAGCAGCGTCCGGCGCTCGAGGCCCTTCTGCGGGAGTTCGAGCACGACGCCCACGTGCTCACCGAACAGGGCAGGCCGGCCCCGGACCTCGGGCACCTGCGAGCCGAGCTGGGAATGGAGCGGTGGTGGGAGTGCAGATGAAGGGACCACCTCAGCCGAGGCGATCCGTTCGGGTCCTTTACCCCGGTAGAGGAGGTGGCGAGCGGCAATCTCGGGGCGGGTCGAAAGCGTGATCGCGATCGCATCGGCAACCGCGGGGTCGGCCCGGGAGGCCTCGAGCAGATCCGCCGGACGACGGGCGCTCCCAGTGACGATGACGATGCCAACCGCGGGAGCAACGGTGGGGGGTCAACCCAGCAAGAAGCCCATCAAACCGCATGACCATGCGGCAGGTGTCAATAACGAACGGTGGCGGGGACGACGAGATTTGAACTCGCGACCTCCTGCGCTGGTACATCGTGACCGAGGAGCGCCCAGACGGCTCGCTCGTCATCGCCCCGGACAAGACGCGCCCGCAGGTGGACGCTGGCGAGGCTGGATGCGATCCCGGTTCGCCGCCGAGCGACGGCGCGCAGTAGCTACCAGAGGGCCGCGCAGTCGTCTGTCTGCGGGTTTCGCGCCGGACGCTGCGGCAGGATGGCCGACGTGCCAGAAGACGCAACTGCCATCAAGGAGCTGGACCTGCTGCTCCAAACGGCGACGATCACCCATGAGTCCATCTTCGAGATTCGGCGTGAGCTGATCGCAAGCGATGAAGGCAATCCCGAGCAGGCTCAACTCCTTGAGGAGTCGGCACGAATCGCGACGATCGAGCTGCCTGGCCTTTCGGCCACTGCTCGCCAGCTCGCCGCCAAATGGCGGGATCAGGTCTTGCTCGACGCCGAGGGGGCGGCGAAGACGCTCGCTGGACTGAAATCCGAGTTGGCGCGCATCAAGGTCGATGCCGAGTCCCTGCTCGACCGGCAGCAAGAGATCGCCGCACGGATGGACTCGATGGGGAAGGGGTGAAGCTACGCCGAGGCGAGGCGAGAAGCCGCCGCCTGCTCGTAGCGGTCAGCCAACATTAGGGCCGCATCGCGATAGCCATCGATGTCGGTCTGCGCCGCCTGGGCACGAAGCTCCTCAGCGCGCGCGGAAAGCTCTCTTGCGGGCTGGCTGGTGTTCTCCAAGCGTCTTTCCATCAACTCCAGCGCCCAACGGTGCTTGTCAGGAAGGTCCGGCCACAGGCGAGTCTCCATGATGGAAAGTGTAGCCCGCCCGCAAGACCCCGCAAGAGGGGCCTCGCGTTCGCGCCCCCAGCCGCAGCGATCTACAAGTAGGCTGTTGTCTACATGACAACGCCGACTGACGGGGACGCGAATGAGGAGGCGATGCTGGCCGATATCGAGGCTGGCTTTGAGAAGCTCGCTCGGAACCCCAAAGCACTCGCCGCGTATCGGGCCGAGAGCCAGGAAATCGAACGGGGCTTTCCTGTGCCAACGGCTGGCTACTCCGGCTGCCTCGACACCGGCGGCGACCTACGCGCGCAGGTGGACAGGCTGCGCGACGAGTGGCGGTAGTCCTCGGCTTCGACACGACGCGCGTGAGGGAGCCTTCAGCGACTTTCGAGCTTCGCCGTCAGCTTCGCCAGCTCGACCATCGAGACGCCCAACGCTCCGGCAATCGCTTTCAGCGTGCCCCAAGCTTTTGCGGAGGGACGCCCTGAAGCGCCGCCCAACCCTTCCTCCAGCTGCTCCAGGGTGGGGCCCAGTCCCATTGGGCAGAAACAGGCAGAAACGCGGACTTGGACTCCGGCGAGGCGGACCAGACAGCTTCGCCGGAGAAGAGTGAAACCCGCTCAAATGCAGGCACTTCGAGACACGGGAGCGACGGGACTTGGTTCCACGTCGCGCACCCTGCGATCGCGATTGCCGGCGCTGATCGGTAATCAGGCAGCAGCGCCGTGGGCAGTGCTCGGCGTCGGCAGCGCCTCTAGAACGTTCGCGGGCAGCCGCTTGCTGGCCGACCAGACCTCGATCGCGACAACCTCGTCGGTGGCGGAGTCGTGGTCGATCAAGCCCCAGCCGACCTCCTCGCTGACGACGTCATCGGAGTCGCCGGTGGGAAGCCAGGCAATATCGGCCTCGCGGTCGTAGTAGGCGAATCTGGCACTCATTGACTCAAGGATAGCCTCAGCTCGGGCCTCTGGCTAACTGCGGTTGCTACCTCGCAGCAGCCAGACGCTGACGACACACGCTGCGTCAGCGTCCCCTCGGACTGGGTTGTCGTAGATGACGGCGAACTTGCGCCCATCGGAGCGCACGCCGTATACGCGCCAATCCGCATCCCCCTGATTTGCCTCACGAATCGGATGCCCCTCGCGGACCGCCTCCTCAACCTCAGAGCGAGTCAACCCTCGTTCGCCGAAGCGCAGCTCGGCGTGGTCGGTCCAGATGAAGCGCTCGATCTGCACGGGGCGCCGGAGCCTATGGGATAGCCGAGTCGATTCAGTCCAGAGGGGCGTCAGGGCGCGGGATCGATCCCGCGAGATTCCCGCGGCGCCCGAGGATTGCGTCAACGCCTCTTTCGCCGCCCAGATTTCAGCTCGTCATACACAAAGTGATCTTGACCTACGATTGGCTTCGGCATTCTGCTTCCCGTCCTTGCCTTTCGGTACGCGCGAAGAAGAGCTACCAGCCGCTTGGGAGAGCGAGCTTTGGCGCTGGTCGCCTCGAAAAGAATCGCTGCGACCATCTCCTTCTTGTCAACAGCGCCCGGCTCGCCAGTGTCTTCGGCTGCTCGACAGAGGGCGTCGATCTCGCGATTGAGCGGAACGGGCACTCTGACGCCAAGCTGCTCCTGCTGGCACCTAGCGAAGGGCTCATCGTACGGGATTCGCGGCACGATCGATTCTGTCCGAAGGATAATCTAGCTTGTTCATAGCTAGGAACTAGCTATGAAGGCCAATGCCGCAAAATGCTAATTAAAGATGCAGCCAAGCGACCCTCAGCCACCGCTGGAGCTAATATGTCGCGCTTCGCTACCAGATTGACCGGACGGAATCGTTGCAATTCCCAGAAATTGGCAGATGATTGAGCTATGGGAACACCTGAAGCCGAGCAACGGACAGACGCCGACGGCTCTACCGCTGAGGCCGACGGGATGACTGAGCGGAGCTGGATTGCATGGGCCGGGCGAGTGATCGAAGGCTTGTTCGCCAAGCGGCGGTCCCACTCGGTCGCGAGAGGCCACAATACGGCCTCCGCATCTGAGGCAGGCCTGCATGATGCTGAAAACAACGGGAGAGGTTGGGTTCCATTTGACGAACAGCGTCACTGCTCCGACCTCCGACGCGCAGACATCGTGTTTGGTCCAGATATGTTTGATCCGCGTACCGACAATGGTGACCAGCCATTGACTCGCGCCATGCTGGAGGGACGATCTGATGTTGATCCGGCCGACCTGTCCAAGACTGTAGGTGAGGTGTTTGGAGATATTTCACCAGCGGAGTTGAGACGTATCATGCTGGAGAATGCTCAATCGATTGATTTGCAGGAGAACCCAGCGTCAGACCACCGCGACTCGGCGGCTTAGGCACCTCCTGGAGGGTCGCTCATCGATTAGCAAACGCGGCCTTGATCCACGCGATAACTAGGAGCACCGCCACTATCGCTCCCCAGATTATCCCAATGATGGCTATAAGTCTGATCTGAGAGGAACTCGCGAGTCGCGCAATCGAATCATCCGTGTGACTACCCTGGTCTGGGGGCAAGAGCAAGGTTGGACTCTCTGCGATTCGCAACGCAAGGTAAAACAGAAGCACCCCGAGCGAGCCAAACACGATACGCAACCAGCGATGAAGCCTAACTACAAGCCAGTGTACCCGCCGCCAGACGATCGACATCGCGATCGACGGCACAAGCACCGCCAAGGTAATGACGCTTTGCGAGCTCGTAGGATCAAGGGTTTCTATGTTATTCACGACACCCCACGAGTACTGCCAGTGCAACACCTGTACAGACAATTGCAAGGTTCAACCACTCGTCGCCTACCACTAGCCTTCCACGCACCGTCAAATAGGTGTCGTCCACAAGATTCTTTAGATGCAGATGGACTCGCGGATCAGAATGCTCCGCAGGCGTGGGCGATCTCTCCGATGCCCGCTTTGACGTTACGTTGGTGAAACACAGGCCTGGAGGCGCATCCTCCTCGAAATGGTATCTGTGTCCACGAACGAACGCATTTCCTATATCGACTCTGTATGCGGCCCAACCAATCAGGAGCCCAACGGATCGGAGCTTTTCTCGAGCGCGGTCAACAAGTGATTCTGGGGTCTTATAGGTATCAGTCCCTCGCAAACCTGTGCATGTCTCGTCGTATCGCAGCTTGATGATGCGGCGCTCATCAAGTCGATCATGTAGGACGACAGTAAAGATCGATGCCATTGCGCAAACCTCAAGAAGCGCTGCAAAGCCAGCGTCCTGGGCGAGCATTGCAATCTCATCCTTCGAGACATCGGCTGGGTGATTACGAATCGAATCGCGATCCTTCAATACACATGCTCCGGGTGTTGTAGGCCTTGTAAGCCAGGTATTCTTAACCTCGTTCCTAGCCGTGATCGCATCTTGCTGAACGATGTTTGCGATGTCCTGAAGGGTTTTGACGTGGATTTCAGATTGCGACCGGCAGAGGATTCGTGCTGCATACTCATACATCACGGCGACAGTCACGTCCTCGTCGTGCGCACTCGTTGATAGAGGTAGTGAACTATCAGCCTCATTCACAAAGTCAATGTTGGTGTACTTGCCGGGAGCCTTCCACCAGAAGCCGAGCGGAACCGTGGCGATACTCGATCCCGTACTACCAGATGAAATCAGGTCCTGAGGAATCATAAAGTCAAATGAATGCGTTCGACGGAGAAGCGACTCCGTGCCGAACGCTACCGTGTCCTTTCGGCGAATTATCCAGCTTGCGTCAAGCAGCGCATCAAGGAGCGCGCCAGCGTTAATTTGAGGCGTTGGTGCTGTAATGGCTATTAGACTAGCGACTGATTGGCAGAATCGGGGGTGCCAGTTTTGCCGCTGCAACCCGGCGTTCGGCAAAAGGACGGCACGAGCGTACCTTGCTTGGGAGCTGTCGCTTGATTTGAATGTCTGCACACGAAGACCCTCGTCGAGACAGCACCCCGCTCTGCTCCGCCGCCACCGCCGGGGTCCGGAGGCCCAGCGCGTGGTGCGGCCGGACCCAGTTGTAGACGGCGAGCCACTCGGCCAGCGTCCGGTTGAGGTGATCGAGGTCGCGCGTCCCGTTCCCCTCATACCACTCGTCCTGGAGCGTCTGGTTGAAGCGCTCCGCCTCCGGGTTGTCGGTGGGCCGGCGGGGCCGGGAGTAGTAGCGGGCGATGGCGGCATCTTCGAGGGCCTTGGCGAAGCTGCCCTCGAACTCGGAGCCGTTGTCGGTGAGGACAAGCTTGATGCGCCGCTCGGTGCCGAAGACGTGCGAGAGCCTGCGCAGGAAGTCGCGAGAAGCGCCGCTCGTGGCCCTGGGATATGCGTGGGCGTAGCCGAGCTTGGTGGCGTGCTCGACGGCCGTCACCACGTAGCGGTAGGCGCCGAGATGGATCGTGTCGAGTTGCCAGAGGAGGGAGGCGTGCTTCCTGATCTTGTAGCTGACGCGGCAACGGGCCGGACCTCGCCGCCTCGATCTGGGCGGGCGGCGCTTCGGCCGCTGCATCCGGAACCGCTCAACCATGCGCTGGAACTGCCAGGGGCTGACCCGCTCGCCGTACCAGGATTCGTACACGGCGGCCAGCGTCTCCTTGCCCCAGCACGGGTAGCGGCGGCGGAGGGCCAGCATCCGCTCCAGGACTTCCGGGTCCGGCTGCCAGGTCCGCTTCTTCCGCGCCACGTGGCTCCCGTCTTCTAGCGCCGCGACCGATCCCTTGGCGAACCGCCGTATCCAGCGGTACAGCGTCTCCCGGGAGATGCCGAAGTATGCCGCGGTCTTCGAGCCCTGCCTTCCCGTCGCCTCCCAGAAGATCAGCCACTCCAAGCGGAGCCGGGCCTTGGTCGACAGATCGAGGAGGTCGGCCTGCTTGCGCCAGCGCTCGGCTTGGCTCGCCGGTTCCTTGACCAGTCGCGCCGGAAAGTGCGGGCCGCTCGTCCGCCCAACTGAAAAGACCCGCTCCGGAAGGAACGCTCCCTTCCTCGCGGGCGGGCCTGTCACATCCCCTCTCGTGGTGTACGCCGCACGGCGTCGGAGTCAGTCTCTTTCATCCTACGCTCAGGGTGTACCGGAGACCCCGAACTGTCAACAATCCAAGTCATCTTTTGCATGTACCTGAAATTCGGGAAAACAAAAACCGCCGCGCTCCACCTATCATCTATCTCCTTCCGGAGGGGTGACATGAAGAGTGTATATTGCGACGGTCATTGTCAGTCGTAATCTCGGTAAAGAGAGACTGCGACTTAGGGTCGGTTCTTTTCTTCTTCTCTTTCCTTTTTTTCCTTTTGTTTCTTGATGTCGGCGGCGGTCCGCGTCTTGTTGGCAGGCGGGATCGGACAGCGTTTGCGGTACAACCGCGTGTGCTGCTTCTTCCTTTCCCGGAGCTTCCGGCAGAGCCGCCGGGTGTCTTTGACTACCCGGCCTGCCGACCCGTTGGCGTGGTCGGGTACAATCTGCATGTAGCGCTGGTGCCCCTGCTCATCAACATAGGGGTGGGACTGCGTGACTCCAACTCCCAGCTTGCAGTACCGGTATTCCTTACACTTCCGCTTGACTGCGCTTCGTGCAAAGGACAACCGGATGACTTGGACGGTACCGGGCGGTGCGCCCGGGCGGGCGATGAGCGGCCGCTTCACCAACAGGGACTTGCCCACAAAAAACGGGTCGATGCCCAGGAGGAAGATGGCACGGTTGATGATGTCGACCCGTCCTTCGTAGCGGATTTCTCCGACGAACCGCTTGCCCCTGCGGAATACCCTGGTCCGAATGTTGGTCACGGAGGCCAACACCGGCACCGGGAAGGCGGCTTTGTAGTCGACCGTTGCGTTGAAAGCGAGTGCTTCGACCGACAGAGTGGTATCAGTGTTTGACCACTCGGGTCCGATTCCGACCCGACCGTGGTGGCGTTCGGACACGTCCTGAAACCCGCTCCTTTCATCATCGCCTGCCATCATCATCCATTGCTACACGGTATAATTTGCCTTACCATGATCTAGCCTCCGTTGTCGCAAGCGTACCTTTCCGCTTCTCGTTTGTTCCGTGCCGGTTGCTAGGCATTTGCCCGCAACTCGTGAAGTAGTGGTTGTCAGGCCACGAGGAAGTCATGACGGTCCAGCGGTTCTATGTTCACCGGCGCTCACTCTCCTTTTTGGGCGAGTCGCCATATAGAGGTGATCCTTTCGTCCCTGGGCACAAATCATGACGTGGGAAGTGGAAGCAAACGTAGCGTGACCGAGGTGGCCCGAGATCAATTCCTGACTTCACGTCAAGAATCCTCGGGCCTTTACTCTTGTTGCGCTGGGCTCACTTGCGCAAGGAAGGCCGATCGTTCCTCGTAGGCAGCTTCATCTCTGTCCTTGATGGCGTCGCCAAGACGCGCCGCTGGCGGGATATTCCGATCCTTGCAGCCATTCCACAGCGCCTCGAACTGTTGGTTGAAGAACGTGCGGAGGGTAGTGAACCCTGCATCGTCGGGCTGCGCCATGATGATCGGGACATCGTGACCCCAGACCTCTTTGACGGGATACGCTGGGGTCTCCAGTGACTTCGCCGCCTGAGTAGCCTGCAGCCTCGGTGCGTAGGTATACCAGCCGAGGCTGATGAGTCCGTCGCCCAGATTCCGTCCACGAAGCGACGGCATCACGTCGGGTACCGGTATGGTTGCTGACGCGTCGCCATCTGGAAAGTGGCGAAAGCCATAACAGCGGATGGTGATAGAAGGGGGCCCTCGGAAGGTAGCGGGGTGTTTCTCGACTGCAAGTCTGAGGGTGTCGAGCGTTTGGAGCAGCCGCTTCTCCCAATGGTACGGGGACAACATGCGGGGGTCGGCGACCAAGAGTCGGATTTCACGAACGTCCGGCGAGTTGATCGCGGAGACCAACACCTGGCTGACCGAGGCAGCGGACAACTCAAGAAATCGAAGTTCCTTGGGATGGTTCTCCTTGATGTAGTGGATGAGCGATGCCGTCACGTCTCCTTCGTCAGCCAGGACTTCGACCGGACCCGATGGACGCAAGACCTCATAGCTCAGATCCATGAGGGCGACCGCGAGATCAGGCCATAGCCGCTCCACCGCGTCCCGACGACTCGGTTGGGACTCCCGTTCGCTATAGCCCATTTCGATCACGGCGTCTCTTGGGCTCTTGTCACGACGTGGCTCGACACCCAGAGCGAGACGCGCAGCCTTGCGGCGGTTCATCGCCTTCCCCTGCGAGGAGGGCTCCCGATTGGGTATTCGTTCCGACGCCTTACGCAGCAACGCCTCGAGTGATTCATTATCCCATCGGTTGGTATCGACGATCATCGAGGGCAGGTCGTTGAGGCATCGGGCGCTTAAGAGCTCAAGGCGATCGGCGGCGATCTTCCCAAGCTCATCAGCCAGACCAAGGCGGATGTCACGGCGATCCACGGTGGACGAAGTATGTCCGAAGCGTCCGGACAGCGGCTGTCCGTCGTGTCCGTGAGTGCCAGCGCCGCCGCGCGGTGGCTGCATTGCCGGAGTACGAATAACGGTCAGAACGAGAGCGGGGCTGACACCCCACTCTTCTGACGAAAGGAAGACGATGCTGACGTCTGATTACTTCGGTGAGGGGCTGTGCGATGTATCCCGCGAGTGGGGAGCAGAGCCCGACTGCGTCCACTGGGAAACCGACTACTTCGAACCGGAGGAGGTCGACTGATGGCTTCCCAGTTCGTCGAAGCCATCTCCACGACCGCCTCTACCGAGCTTGCCGGGCTGGTCGAGCAGCGGCTCCTCACCCCCGCCGCCAGCATCGGCATCGAGCTACCGGTGATCGGCGTCAGCGAGGTGCCGGACCGGCCGGTCCTCGCATATGCGGGCGACCGGCCGTGGTACTTCTGCGATCACATCGAGGACCCGACGGCTCGGCGGCTCGACGGCTACATCCCGGTGCCCGAGGCCGAGCACCAGCGCCTCGTCTTCCTGCGGGATGCCGGCGTCCGGCCGGACCTGGTCTGGTTGGGGCACGAGTTGCCGCCCGACTGGCGTGAGGACGAGGAACTGCCCGACCTCGTGCCGCCCGATGTGCGGCCGGTCGTGCGGCCGGGCACGCTCACGGTCGGCGGCCAGCAGCGCGCCGTCCAGGTCGTACGCGGCGTGGTCGACGGGACCCTCGGCAGGCTGCGGGCGTTCGGCAGCGCGCTGGAGCGGCTCGACCCGATTGTGCTTGGCGGCGTCACTGATGCGGACGGGGAACAGGTGGCGTGGGTCGAGCTGGCCCGCTGGACGTGGTGATTGACCATGCGCCTGCCCGATCCGATCCCGTTCGCCGAGCTGGCCGAGCGCCTGGTCACGTTGCCGCCGGCCGGGCAGCCATCTTCACGGCCGCCGGTCCGGCCGGCCGCACGCACGGCTAACGCGCTCGCCGCGTTCCTTGCCCGCGCCGTCCCCACGACCTCGCGGCGCCAAGGTGGCCTTCGCCGATGAACGGGAGCGCTCTCGACGGGTTCCTCGCACGGGCCGTGCCCGTCCGGCGGGTCGCGCTCGCCGAGCCGCCGGACTGGCGCGCAGCCGCCTGGCTCGCCGTCCCCACCACCGTCTGCGGCCTGCTCGCTCCCACCGTGCCCTCGCCGGAGTCGATCGAGGGCGGCTGGGTGATCGCGGTGGGCGCCGGCTTCGAGGCGGACCTCGCGGGCCTGCTCCGCGGCTACGGCCTGGCGACCGCGCTGCTTGCGCTCGTCTGCCTGCTGGCGGCGTTCGGGCTCTCCCGGCTTCCGGATGCCGGTGCGCAGATGGGCAGCCTGTTCGCGCTCGGGCTCTGGCTCGGCGCATCGGTCGCGCTGCTGGTCACCACCGGCCTCTTCCTGCTCGTGGCCGCCCTCAACGCGGTGCTCTGGTTCGCGGTGATCTCGGCCGCACTCGCCCTGCTGGGCCTGCTGGGAGGCGACGGGTGAACCGGCTGGTCCTCCTCGCGATCGCGCTGGGCATCGGCTCGGTGGCCATTGTTCCCGTGGCCGAAGCCGTCGAACCGCTGATGGGAGCGGGCGCAGTGCTGGCGTTGGCGCTGGCCGGCGTCTGGATGATCATCCGGGCGCCGTTCGGCCGCTTCTGAATGCCTCCCGCCGCTCGCTTGACCCCCGGCCCGGTTCGTCGTAGGTTGGAAGCGAGGCTAATTTTGCACCCAAAGACGACCGAGATGAGGACGATGCGATTTGCAGAGCGGATGCGCCGGCTGCGCGAGGAGCGCGGCTGGAGCGTCAACGAGGCCTCGCGGCGGCTGGGCCGCGGCCAGACCTACGTGCGCGACCTGGAGCGCGGCAAGTTCCTGCCGACCGACGACGTCCTGCCGGAACTCGCCAAGCTCTACGGCGTCTCGCGCCGCAAGCTGAACGACTGGCTGGTGGCCGATCGCCTGGTCGCCCAGACCGGCGAGCGGGCGCCGGGCCTGCGCTGGTTCCTGCGCACGCTGGACGAACTGGACGAAGGCGCCAAGCGCCAGGCGCAGCGCCAACTGCTGGCCAAGCTCCACGATCACCAGGCCGAGGGCGACGCCTGGCCCGACGAGTTCGAGGTACGGGAGCGGAAGTGAGCCAGGTCGCCGTCAGCAAGGCCGAGGCGGTCGCCGCCCGGCACGGCCGTGATCCCTTCCGGATCGCCCGCCGGCTCGGCTACCGCGTCTTCTTCGACCCGCTGCCGAAAGGGATCGAGGAGATGATCGTGCCGGATGCGCGGATGCTGTTCTTGCGCCCGGAGTGCCGGCGCGATCGGCTGGGGGCGCGCCGGCTCGTCGCGCACGCGCTCGGCCACCACTACCTGCACGAGGGCGCGCCGGTGCTCGACTCGATCGTGCCGCAGGGCTTCTACTACCGCCACGAACGCCAGGCCGAAGCCTTTGCCGCCACGCTGCTGTTCGGGCGGCGGGCCGGGGAGGCGATGCGGGGATGAAGGTCGCCGTCGGATACATCAGGGAGAGCACGGAGGAGCAGGGCGAAAGCTGGGCGCCCGACGTGCAGCGCAAAGCGATCGCCCGCTACGCCAAGGAACAGGGCTGGGAGCTGGCCGAGATTTACCAGGACTTCATCAGCGGTCGCAAGGCCGACAAGCGCCCCGACTTCCAGCGGCTCGTAGCCGATGCCAAGGCGAGACGGTTCGACGCCGTACTGGTGTACCACTCCAGCCGCTTCGCCCGAAACGTCTCCGAGGCACGCCAGTTCAAGGAACTGCTGCGGACGAAACTCGGCATCGACGTCATCTCCACCACCCAGCGTTTCGGCGAGCAGGACGACCCGACCAACTTCCTGATGGAGTCGATCAACGAGACGCTGGACGAGCATTACTCGCGGAATCTCGGCTTCCTCGTCGCCGCCGGCCTCCGCGAGAAGCAGCAGCAGGGCTACCTCGTCGGCTCGGTGCCCTTCGGCTACCGGCGCCCGCCCGGCGAGTCGCGCACGGTCGAGATCGACCCCGACGAGGCACCGGTGGTCAAGCTCGTGTTCGAGCGCTACGCCACCGGCCGCTACTCATACCGCGAACTGGCCGACTGGCTGAACGCGCAGGGATACCGCGGCCGCCGCGGCCGGCCGCTCAGTAAGGAGAGCATCTACGAGATGGTGGGCAACGTGACCTACGTCGGCTACATCGCCCCGCGCCGCGGCCCGATCGACCCGGATTCCCGCGGCCAGCACGAGCCGATCGTCGACCGCGCGCTCTGGGACAAGGTGCAGGCCGTGCGTGCCCGCCGCAGCGCCCGGCGCCACGGCACCCGTCCGACCAAGTACACCTACGTGCTCTCCGGCACCGCCGTCTGCAGCCGCTGCGGCGCCAAGGTGTATGGCTCGCTCGGCGGCAACGGCAACCGCTACGCGCGCTACCTCTGCTCGACCCGCCATCGGCACAAGAAGTGCGACCAGCCGCAGGCGCAGGCCGCCGTGCTGGAGGGTGAACTCTCGGACTTCCTGCGGACCTTCCAGCTGCCGGAGCCGATGGTGCAGGCGACGCTCGACCGGCTGCGCGAGCGCACCGCCGGCCGGGGCAAAGCGCCCGGCAAAGCCAGCGTCAGCGAGCTGCGCGCCCGCCTGGCCCGGATCAAAGACCTCTACGAGCTGGGCGACCTCTCCCGCGACGAATTCCTGAAGCGCAAGGCCAAGGTCGTCGCCCTGATGGCCGACGCGGAGCCGCTGGCCGAGGTCGACCTCGACCGGGCGATCGCGTTGCTCCACGACTTCCCCGACCTCTGGGACGGCGAGCCCGAGCCCAGGGAGCGCCAGCGCTTCGTGCAGCTGGTCTTCGAGCGGATCGAGGTCGAGGCCGGGCACCTGGTCGCCGTCCAGCCCCGATCGGCCCTGCTACCGCTCTTCACCGAGCGCGAGGGTGTGACGAGCGGGAGCGACGGGACTCGAACCCGCGACCTCCGGCGTGACAGGCCGGCGCTCTAACCAACTGAGCTACGCCCCCGAGGGATGGGCGGCTGGCGCCCAGGGGTGATTATCTCAGGGTCGGGCGGTTGGCGCGGAGTTCGGTCGGCTGCGGCGGGGTGCCCTCGTTCGGCGCTCGGCGCGGTCAGGGGCGCTGGACTTCGAGCCGGTAGGGGGCGCCGGCGCGGCGGGAGGAGATCGCCAGGCGGAGGCTGGCCTGGCCGCAGACCGTGAAGTTGAGGCGGCTGCCGGAGTTGAGGCCGTCGCTGGAGCTGCGCAGGATGCGGCCGGCGCGGTTCGTCAGGCGCAGCCCGTAGCCGCGATGCCGGCCCGCCGGCCGCAGGCTGACCATGCCGTCGAGCGGGGTGCGCAGACGGCGCACGGTCGGCCCGGCCCGGCGACCCCGCAGGCGGCCCGCCAGGCGCGTGCCGCGCCGTCCCAGCCAGGGGTCGAGCGTGTCTTCGCGGATCGCCTGCAGAGCTGCCGCGTCCGGCTCCAGCTCCGGCAGCCAGCGCCAACGCAGGCCGTTCTCCGGGAAGCGGTTGTAGGCGAAGGCCTCGGCGAACGCCTCGCCGGGGTCGCGGAAGTAACGCAGCCCGCCCGTGCCGGGGAAGAGCCGGCCGGCACGCGAGCTCTGGCAGACCTGCTCGTGGCTCGCCCAGCGCGCCGTGCCCCAGTCCAGCGGCGAGGGGAACGGCGGCGGGTTCCGGCGGTGGCGGGCGACGTGATGGCCGTACTCGTGGGCGAGGACGAAGTCGCGGCTGGCCCCGTCCGGCGCCGCTTCGTCGTTGCCGTTGAGGACGATCCGGTTCTGGCTCGGGTAGTAGCAGGCCTGGGCGCCGTAGCCGCACTCGAATTCGAGCTGCGAGGGGGTGTTGAGCTGCACCGTGAGCAGCTCGACCTCCGGGCCGTGGATCAGGGTGCCGACGAAGCTGGCGACCCGCTGCGGGTCCGCCGCCTGACAGGCCACCGCACAGGCGGCGGTGACCGCCACCGCGATCGTCGCCCCGCTGCCGTCTTCGATCGGGTAGCGGACCGCCGGCGCGGTGGCCGCGATCCGCGCCGAGAGCCGGGCAGGGCTGCCGAGCACGACGTCGCGCGGTGACGTGTGCCCGGCAACCCCCGGGCCACCCCAGGGCAGCGCCGGAGCGACCGGCGCCGCGCCGACCGGAGCGGCAAGAACGAGAACCATGGCCATGCCCGCAAGCGCCCCCGCCGGGCGCTTGCTCAAGGAGAGGGTCCCGGGTCTCTCGAGGCGGCGGAAACGGGCGTCGTGTCAGCCATCGGCCCAACGGTAGCCGCAGCGGCGCCGATCGAGGGAGATCCCATCCCCCACTTCCGTACCGAGTTTAGAACCGGTTGTCTGAGCGAGCTCTCTCGCCGAACCGCAATACTCCGGGCGACGTGATCGTCGAGCGGACCGAGAACCCGACCTGGCTTTCGAACGCCTACCTCGTCGCCGAGCGGCCGGGCGGCAAGGGAGTGCTGATCGACGGCAACGACGAGCTCGGGCCGCTGCTGGAGCGAGCCGAGCGGGACCGGATCGAGATCGCCCGCATCCTCCTCACCCATGCCCACCCCGACCACGTCGCCGGACTGGAGGAGGCGCGCGGGCGGCTCGGCAACCCGCCGCTGGTCGCGCATCCCGACACCGCGGCCGAGCTCGACGCCGAGGTGGCCGAGACGCTCGCCGACGGCGAGAAGCTGAGCGTGGGCGAGCTCGAGATCGAGGCGATCTACACCCCCGGCCACGCCAGCGGCCACCTCGCCTTCCTGATCGACGGCACCGATCTCTTCACCGCCGACGTCCTCTTCAAGGGCACGGTCGGGGGGACGATGGCGCCGGGCGCCAGCGGCCTCGACGACCTGCGGGCCTCGGTGATGCGGCTGATGGAGCTGCCGCCGCAGACCCGGGTCCATCCCGGCCACCGCGAGCCGACCACGATCGAGGCGGAGTGGGAGGCCAATCCCTTCGTGCGGGTCTGGCGGGGCGAGCAGGAGACCGGCGAGGAGAGCGTCACCGTCTGGGACCGGCCGGCGACGCTGAAGCTCTGGGCGCCGGACTACGACGGCGGCAACAAGGCCTGGATCCGCTTCGAGGACGACGGCCTGGAAGCGATCGTCGGGGGGGGGGGGGGGG
>JBBDTK010000069.1:34563-38613 GCA_040904405.1 Solirubrobacterales bacterium
CCCCCCCCCCCCCCGATTCCGACTAAGGGCCTATCCCTAACGGACGACCGCCTCCATCAGCAGCCAGCAACCCTCGCCGTCGGTGAGCGCCTGGAAGGGGCTCTTCGGCCGCAGCGGCGCCTGGTAGACCAGGGTGTTGTCGCCGCCGGAGGAGCAGCGGACCATCGAGGTGTAGTTGCCGCGCAGGGCGAGCTGCTCGCCCTTCTTCACCGGGACGTTGACCTTGAAGGTCTCGACCCTGTAGCTGTCGCTTTCCCAGTTCGCTTCGCTCTGGCCCGTGTAGGCGATCTTGGGGCCGTTGCGCAGGACCTTGGCGGCGTTGTCGGCCTTGCGGACCCTGGCGAGCTGCAGCCGGAAGCTGCCCGGCCCGCCGGCGATGACGCGGATCCGCTTGATCGTGCCCGACTTCGGCGCCCGCTCGACGCCGGCGCGGCCGTAGGCGTCGTTGAGGACCATCGTGCACGGTTTGCCGGGGGCTTCCTGGGTGCAGGGGTGGGCCGGCAGCGAGTTGGACGGCTGGACCGTCGGGTTGAGCTTGGCGCCGAACTTGACCGGCGCCTGGGCCAGGCCACTCGCCGGGGCGACCATCAGGGCGAGGCTGGCGACGGCGGCGACGAGGCCGCTGCGGCGGGCGATCTTCTGGGCGGTGCTGGTGCGGGTCATCGGAATCTCCTTCGAGTCTGGGTTTGGAAGCGGTGCGCTTCGGCTGTGGGACCAGCTTCGCCCGATACCGCCGGCGCGCCCAGGCACCCCAGGGGTGGTATCCCTCACCCCCATGAGCGAGCAGCCGCAGACCAGCGCGCCCGAGCTGAAGGCGCAGATCGAGGCCGAACGCGGTGGCCGTCCCTTCCTCGTCTACCGCGACGGGGAGGGTGCCCAGCGGATCGTCACGGTCGAGCCGGGGACCGAGTCGCTCTGGGTCGGGCGCGGCGAGTCGGCCGACCTGCGGCTCGACTGGGACGCGGAGGTCTCGGCGCTGCACGCCCGGATCGAGGTGGTGCGCGACGAGTGCACCCTGCTCGACGACGGCCTCTCCCGCAACGGCTCCTTCGTCGGCGAGCAGCGGGTCGACGGGCGGCGACGCCTGCGCGACGGCGACACGCTGCGCTTCGGCCAGACCAGCGTCCTCTTCCGCCGGCCCGGCGAGGCGGCGCCGGAAGCGACCGTCGCCGCCAGCCAGGTGCCCGGCGCGGCGGCGATCTCCCCTGGCCAGCGCCGCGTCCTGCTCGCCCTCTGCCGCCCCTTCAAGGAGGAATCGCAGTTCGCCACCCCGGCCACCAACCAGGCGATCGCCGAGGAGCTGCAGCTCAGCGTCGACGCGGTCAAGACCCACCTGCGGGCGCTGTTCGAGAAGCTCGGGGTCGGGGAGCTGCCGCAGAACCGCAAGCGGGTCGCCCTGGTCGAGCGCGCCCTGCAGAGCGGCGCGGTCAGCCGGCGGGAACTCTGACCCAGCCCTAACGGCGGCTGGACGCATGTGCGATAGGAGGGTGCCGGCTTTGTCCGGACACTGCTTTGGGGAAGCACGCAGCCGATGGCGACCGAGATCCAGAACTTCTTCTTCGACTGGTACCCGATCTTCGGGGTCCTCTTCATGTTCTGCCTGCTGCTCGTCTTCGTGACGCTGCTGCGCGGCACCCTGGGAGCGACCAAGCCGGAGACGGTGAAGGCGAGCCGGACCGAGCCGGTGTTGTGGGAGGAGGTGCAGGGGGTCGACGCCGCCAAGGACGAGCTGATGGACGTCGCCGCCTGGCTGCGCGACCCCGACCGCTTCGCCGCGCTGGGTGCCTCGCCGCCGCGCGGCGTGCTGCTCTTCGGCCCGCCGGGGACCGGCAAGACGATGCTGGCGCGGGCGGTTGCCGCGCAGGCCGGCGTCGACTTCTTCTCCGCCTCGGGATCGAGTTTCGTCGAGATGTTCGTCGGCAGGGGCGCGGCCCGCATCCGGCGCCTGTTCAAGGAGGCGCGCAAGTCAGGCCGGGCGGTGATCTTCATCGACGAGCTGGACGCGGTCGGGGGGGCGCGCAGCGGCGGCGGTGGAGATGGCGGCTCGAGCGAGCGCGAGCAGGCGCTGAACCAGCTGTTGGTCGAGCTCGACGGGTTCGAGAAGGACCCGGGGACGGTGATCGTGATCGCCGCCTCCAACTACGTCGACAAGCTCGACAAGGCGCTACTGCGGCCGGGGCGCTTCGACCGCCAGGTGCTGGTCGCGCCGCCCGACCGCGACGGCCGCGAGGCGATCCTCCGCGCCCACGCCAAGGGCAAGCCGCTCGCCGCCGACCTCGACCTGACCGACGTGGCGCGCAAGACGACCGGGATGACCGGCGCCCAGCTCGCCAACGCGCTCAACGAGGCGGCGATCATCGCCGGGCGCGCCGGGCGCGACGCGACCGCGCGCGAGGACCTCGACGAGGCGCTGCTGCGCCAGTCGGTCGGCTCGCAGCAGGCGCGGCGGCTGACCCCGAAGGAGCGGCGGATCGTCGCCTACCACGAGGCGGGGCACGCGCTCTGCCGGCGCCTGCTCGGCCTCGACCCGCCGGAGATCCTGAGCATCGTGCCGCGCGGCCCGGCGCTCGGCTTCGTCGGCCACTCGCCGCAGGAGGACACCTACCTGAAGTCGCGCGAGGAGCTGCTCGACGAGCTGGTCACGCTGCTGGGCGGGCGCGCCGCCGAGGAGGAGGTCATGAACGCCTCCTACTCGGGCGCGGTCGACGACCTCTCCCGCGTCCACCTGGTCTGCCGCCAGATGGTCGCCGAGTTCGGCATGGGCGTGGCGCTGGACGCCGACGGGGCACCGCCGATCGCGCTGCCGACCGGCGACTACGCGCTCTCGGACCGCACCCGCCGCGACGTCGACGTGGCGGCGATGACGCTGGCGCGCGAGGCCTACCGCCGGGCGCGGGCGCTGCTGGCGGCGCACCGCGAGTGCCTCGACGACCTCGCCGCGAACGCGCTCGAGCGCGAGACGCTGACCCGCGAGGACCTCGACGAGATCTTCGCCGCGCACGAGCTGGCCGAGGGCGAGCGGGCCGAGGGCGTGGCGGTCGAGCCGGCCGTCGTGCTCTCCTCCGAGCCGGCTACGCCGGAGTAGCATCCGCGGCGCAGTGACCGCGAAAAGCGCCGACGCCGACCACTACTTTCCGCCCGGACGCTCGCTGGCGCACCGGGTCCACGGTGACCGCGCGGTCGGCCTGCTCTACGGGCAGCGGGCGCTCCTGATCGGGGCGCTGGAACCGCTCACCTACACCGGGACGATGCTCTCGACCCGCTCCGCCGACCGGCCCTTCGAGCGGCTCGCCCGCACGGCGAAGATCCAGGAGACGGTCTTCCTCGGCACCCGCGAGGAAGCAGACCAGGCGCTCGCCAAGGTGCGCCGCCTGCACGAGAGCATCGAGGGCACGCTGCCGGAGGCGGCCGGCGCCCACCCCGCCGGCACCCCCTACTCCGCCTTCGACCCCGAGCTGATGCTGTGGACGCTGGCGGTGATCGCCGACTCGGGGCGGGAGATGTACGAGACGCTGGTGCGGCCGCTGAGCGAGGAGGAGCGCGAGCGGCTCTGGCAGGACTACGTGCGCTTCGGCGAGCTCTTCGACCTGCCGCGCGGGGCGATGCCCGCCAGCCACCGCGAGTTCCGCGAGTGGTGGGACGCGAAACTGGCCTCGCCCGATCTGCAGGCGACCCCGCACGGCCTCGAGATGGCGCCGCTGGTCGCCTTCCGCCAGCCGGTCCCGGCAGCGGCCCGCGGCAACATCGCCCTGCAGAACCACATCATCAAGGGAACCCTGCCGCCCCGCGTGCGTGAGATCTTCGGCATCCGCTGGAGCCGCGGCCACGAGTCCAGCTTCCGCGCCATCGCCGCCGCCCACCGCCGCGCCCGCCGCGCCTTCCCCCGGCGCATGCGCCGCGGCCGCAACGACGTCTTCTTCGACGTAGTGACGAAGACCGAGCGGCGGCGTGGCGGCACGGTCACCCCGCGGCTGCCGACCGGGCCCGCCGTCCGGTAGTACACGCATCCGGAAATTCTGGTCGGAATCGGCGAGTGGCTGGGCGTGCCTG
>JBBDTK010000070.1:0-6954 GCA_040904405.1 Solirubrobacterales bacterium
GGGGCCGAATCCGCGCCGGTCCTGGGCCGTATCCAGGGGTGCGATTTCCCTACCGAGATAGGTCCTAAGCGGGGCCGAGGTGAATGATGGGCGACCTGCGCCAGTGGGTGTCCGGGTAGGGCCGGAACGTCTTGTACTTTTTTTGCGAAGGCATCCTCGGACGGCCGCCCCCTGTCTTCAAAAAAAGTTAAGTGGAGGCCCTACCCGGACACCCACCGCCCGGACCCCTCCTCAGCCACCCTCCCGAGTAACCCGCCGCATCTCGTCCTCGGCCGCCTCCGACCCCAGGTAGGGCATCAGCACGGCGAAGACCAGGTCGGGGAGGAGCCGCTTCAGCTCCGGCCCGCGCCCGGCGCGGATCTCGTCGAAGATCATCGAGGTGGCACCGCCGATCGCGAAGCGGGCGGTGTCGGCGGGCAGCTCGTCACTCTGTTCCGAGTAGGTGCGTCCCTGCTCGAGGAAGGGCTTGAAGCGGGTCAGCATCGCCCGGTAGCGCTCGCGGGCGTCGTCGCCGGCGGCAGTCACCTCGACCATCGCCATCCGCGCGATGTCGGCCTCGGCCGAGAGCAGCTCGACCAGGGCTTGCAGCCCGGCGGCGATCTGCTCCGGCCAGCGCTCGTCGGCGGCGGCCTCGAAGGCGGCGGTCACGTGCGCGATCAGGACGTCGAAGACGGCTTCGTAGGCCTCGAGGAAGCACTCCTCCTTGCCGGCGAACATCTCGTCGAAGGTCTCCTGCGAGACGCCGGCGAACTCGATCACGTCGGCGACCGTCGTCGCCTCGTAGCCTTTCGCCGCCGCGACTTTGACCACCGCCTCCAGAACCCGCTCGCGCTGCGAGCGAACCTCGTATGCGCGCGGCAACCCGGGGCGGCTACTCGGGGGACGCTCTGGATTCGAGGTCGATTGCGAATCCACTCACTCAGAGTAGGGCAGGAACGGGAAGCTGTCCAACCCCGGCGGTACCTAGACTGCCGTCGATGAAGATCGGGATCGTCGGGCTCGGCTACGTCGGCCTACCGCTTGCTGTGGCCTTCGCCGAGGCGGGCGAGGAGGTGGTCGGGATCGAGGCGGACGCCGCCAGAGCGGCGGCGCTGAACGAGGGCCGCAGCCACGTCGAGGACATCCCCGACGCGATGCTGGCGCCGCTGCGCGACCGCTTCGAGGCCGGCGCCGAGTACACGGCGCTCGCCGCCTGCGATGCGGTCGTGATCTGCGTGCCGACGCCGCTGACCGGCTCGCGCGAACCGGATCTGGCGCCGCTGATCGGCGCCGCCGAGTCGCTCGCCGCGGTCCTGCGCAAGGGCCAGCTGGTGGTGCTCGAGTCGACGACCTACCCCGGGACGACCCGGGAGCGGCTGGGGCCGATCCTCGAGGCCGGCTCGGGCCTGCTCGCCGGCGCGGGCTTCCACCTCGCCTTCTCGCCCGAGCGGATCGACCCGGGCCGCACCGACTACACCGTCCGCACCACGCCGAAGCTGCTCGGCGGGCTGACGCCGGCCTGCGCCGAGCGGGCGCGCGAGCTCTACGCGCTGATCTGCGAGCGGGTCGTCGTCGTCTCCACGCCGGAGGCGGCGGAGCTGGCCAAGCTACTGGAGAACATCTTCCGCTCGGTCAACATCGCCCTGGTCAACGAGCTCTCCCAGCTCTGCGACCGGCTCGGGATCGACGTCTGGGAGGTGGTCGAGGCGGCCTCGACCAAGCCCTTCGGCTTCATGCGCTTCGATCCCGGCCCCGGGATGGGCGGGCACTGCCTCCCCGTCGATCCCTTCTACCTCGCCTTCAAGGCGCGCGAGCACGACTTCTACCCGGAGTTCATCGAGCTCGCCGGCAAGGTCAACCGGGCCCAGCCGATCTACTGCGTAGACCGCGTCGCCCGCGCCCTCAACGGCGTCCGCAAGCCGCTCAACGGCTCCAAGGTCCTCCTCCTCGGCGTCAGCTACAAGCCCGGCGTCGGCGACGTCCGCGAGTCCCCGGCCCTGGAGATCGCCACCCTCCTGCAGGAGCAGGGCGCCGAGCTGAGCTACCACGACCCCCACGTCCCCGAGCTCCCCCAGCTGAACCTCAGCTCAGCCGACCTCGACAGCGCCCTGGCCGAGGCCGACATCGTCGCCATAGTCACCGCCCACCCGGAGCTCGACTACCGGCAGGTAGTGGCCAGCTCATCCCTAACCATCGACTTCCGAGGCGTGACCCGCGACATCGACGCCGAGAACCTGGTCCGGCTCTAGGCTCGGGCCGCCTGCATCTCGGCGCTCGCCGCCTCGGCACCGAAATAAGGCAGCACCGCGAAGTACATGAACTCGGGCAGCAGCGCCCGGAAGCCCTCGTTCTCCCCGGTCGAGAGCCGCGAGTGGACCACGGCGTGGATGCCGGCGACGATCCCCTCCGCGGCGATCGGCGGCGGCGATTCCGCGTCGCCCACCTCCGCTCGCGCCAGATCGATGAAATCCGCCGCCCTTTTCATCGCTCCGGCCCGTCTTGCCAGCGCCTCGGCCCCCGCCGCGTGGACCTCGACGAACAGCGCCCGGCCGGCGTCGGGCGCCTCGTCCAGGTAGTCGAGCAGGGCGCCCAGCCCGCCGCGCAGCTTCGCCTGCCAGCCGTGCTCGCTCGCCGCGCCGCGGGCGACCACCGCTTCCAGCCGCTCGACCCCGGCGTCGAAGGCGGCCAGGTAGCAGGCGTCCTTGTCGCCGAAGTTGTCGTAGAAAGCCTGCCTGTAGAGGCCGGTGCGGTCGAGAACCGTGCGTACGGAGGTCTCGTCGTAGCCCTCCGCCCCGACCGCCTCGAGCATCCCGGCGAGGATCTGTTCGCGCTTCGGGGAGTTCACCAGCTCGAGCCTGGGAACGTGAGAGATCGCTTCGACCCTCCCACTTGCGCCGGTCCCCTCGGCCCCTGCCAGGACGTTGGTTGCGGCCCGCTTCCCCATTTCAGCCCCTTCCTTGGATCAAGGGAACAGCTTGTCTAGACTCCGGTACTGTATCGGTATCTGGCCGATACGTCCAGCTTGAATCCTGATCCGCGGCGAGTAGCCTGGATGCCGTGGCCGAGCGCACGACGACCCCCCGGGCGATCAGGATGCCGCCGGGAAGGCATCCGCTGCCGCGCGAGTTCATCACCCAGCACCAGCGGGCCCGGATCATCGTGGCGCTCGCCGAGGAGACGGTCGAGAAGGGCTACCGCTCGGTGACCGTCGCGGACATCGTCCGCCGCGCCGGGATCGCCCGCAACACCTTCTACGAGAACTTCTCCTCGAAAGAGGAGTGCTTCCTCGCCGCCTCGGAGTTCGCGGTCAAGGAGGCCCTGCAGCGGGTCGTCGACGCGGCCAGCAAGGTGGACAGCTGGCCGCAGCGGGTCGACGCCGGGCTCGGCGCCTTCCTCCACTACGTCGCCACCGAGCCGGCGCTGGCGCGGACCTGCATCGTCGAGGCGCTCTCCGCCGGCCCCGCCGCGGTTGAGCGCTACGAACGCTCGATCCAGGCCTTCGTGCCGCTGTTCCGGATGGGCCGCAAGGTGGCGCCGAAGGGCGAGGACCTGCCGGGGACGCTGGAGGAGACGATCGTCGGCGGGATCTTCTGGATCATCTACCAGCGGATCGTGATGGGGCAGGTGGAGCAGATCGAGCAGCTGCTTCCCGAGCTGGTCGAGTTCTCGCTCACCCCTTACGTCGGAGCCGAGGCCGCCAAGCGGACGGCGAGCGAGCGCTCGCCGGCGGCCGCCGGCTAGACAGGAAGGCAGGGATCGGGGGTCTCATGCGCTAGTGCTGGACACCGAGACCCGCGAGCGCACCGGCAGCTCCGAGCGCGCCCAGATCGTCGCGGCGCTGATCGAGGTCGCCGCCGAGCGCGGCTACGGCGAAACCACGATCGAGCTGATCCTCGAGCGGGCCGGGCTCGACCGCCCCGCCTTCGAGCGTCACTTCCGCGGCAAGTACGACTGCTTCATCTCCGCCTGGCAGGAGCTCAACGAGGACTGCCTGACGACGATGGTCGGCGCCTACGAGAGCGAGGCCGAGTGGCCCGACCGGCTGCGCGCCGTCGCCGAGGAGGTCGTCGACGGCCTCCGCCGCGATCCCAGCCGGGCCGCCTTCGGGGTCGAGGTGCTGGCCGCCGGCGACGCCGCCCGCGCGCGCCGCGACATGACGATGCGTGTGCTGGCCGGGCTGATCGACGCCGGCCGGCAGCAGATGGAGGACCCCGAAGCGGTCCCCCACACGACCGCGGAGGCGCTTGCCGGCTCCGCCTACGGGCAGATCTACTCGCGCGTGGTGCGCGGCCGGGTCGAAGAGTTGCCCGCGTTGGTGCCGCAGCTGATGTCGGCTGCGGTGATGCCCTATCTAGGACTGGAGGCAGCGATGGCGGAGCTCAACCGGGATTCCGAGACGTCGGACGGATATGCTCGTGACGTGGAAAAGAAACGCGCCAAACCCCAAAGGGGCTCCGGCGGCGAAAGCGCCGAGGATTACCCGCCCGAGCTGGCGCGTCTGCCACCCGGCCGGCACGGCCTGCCGCGCGAGTTCGTCACCCACAACCAGCGCGAGCGGCTGATCGCCGGGCTCGCCGAGGCGGTCGCGGAGAACGGCTACTCGGGGACGACGATCGCCCACATCACCCGCTCCGCGGCGGTCTCCCGCCGCACCTTCTACGAGCACTTCTCCAGCAAGGACGAGTGCTTCGTCGCCGCCTACGATACGGTGATGGCGGAGCTGCGCGAGCGGGTCACGGCGGCCTTCGAGGAGACCGACGAGTGGCCGCTGGCGATCAAGGCCGGGATCGACGCGATGCTCGAGTTCCTCGCTGCCGAGCCGAGCATCGCCCGACTCTGCATGGTCGAGGCCCTGGTCGCCGGCCCGGCTGTGGTCGAGCGCTACGACGCGGCGATCCAGAGCTTCGTCCCCTATTTCGAGAAGGGCCGCGAGGGGCGCTCGCCCGAGGTCCTCGCGCGGCTCTCGCCGACCACCGAGGAAGCCCTGGTCGGTGGCATGGTCTCGCTGATCTCCCGCCGCGTCATCGCCGGCAAGGCGGAAGAGCTCGAGGCCCTGCTCCCCGACCTGGTCGAGTTCACCCTCACCCCCTACCTCGGCTCCAAGGAAGCCTCCAAGATCGCCAAGGCGAAGTAGGCCTGGCGGCTCAGGGCGCGCGGTCGGCGAGTTCCGCCGGCGCGGTCTCGTCGCCGGCCTCCTCCTCGCCGAAGAGCTGCAGGAAGGCGAGGCGGGTGAGGTCTCCGAGCAGGCGCTCGACCTCGGCGGCGCGGCCGGCGGCGATCTCGATGCTGAGCGATTCCTCGATCGCGCCGGCGACGAAGCCGGCGGTCATCGGGGTCGAGGAGGGGCGGGCGCCGGGCTGCTCGCGGGCGCTCTCCAGCGCCGACGTCGCCCGCTCGGCGAGCCGCTGGTGGTGCGCCCAGGCCTCCCCGCGCGCCGCCCGCACCTCGATCAGCAGCGCCCGCGCCAGCAGCGGCTGCTCGGCGACGAAGCGCAGCAGCGCCGCCAGGCCGGCGCGGAAGCCCCCGCGCCAGTCCGCCTCCGCGGCGCAGGCCGCGGAGACCTCGCCGGCCAGGCTCGCCGCCGCCTCCTCGTAGGCGCGGGCGAAGCAGGCCTCCTTGCTGCCGAAGCGGCGGTGGAAGCGGTCCTGGGCGATCCCCGCCCGCTCGCTCACCTCGCGCACGGTCGCCTTCGCGTAGCCCAGCTCGCCGGCGGTCAGCAGCATCGCCTCCTCCACCTTGCGATCCTGCTCGCGGTCCGGCAGGGCGACGTCCCAAGTGCGGACCGCGCGCAATGGTCGTAGGGCTTCCATTCAGGACACCATAGCTTATGTTTGGGAACGTTCTCTACCCCATGTACCTGTTTCGTACCAATGGGAACTAGCGCTATCCTGAGACCGTGCGAGCGCTTCCCGGAAAGGCCACCCGTCAGCCCCCCGGCCCCGAGCCGGTGAGCCGCGACGCCGCCGCCGCCGACCAGCGTCGGCGCATCCTCGCCGCGACCGCCGAGCTGATCGCCGAGCAGGGCTACCAGGAGACGACGATCGAGACGATCGTGCGCCGCGCCAAGGTCGGCTACGCGACCTTCTACAAGCACTACCCCGACAAGGAGGCTGCCTTCCTCGCGTTGCTCGACGCCGCCTTCGAGCGCGGCTGCGCCCGGGTCGAGGACGCCTACCGGCGCGAAGAAGGGCCCTGGCCGGACAAGGTCGGGGCGGCGCTCGGCACGCTCTTCGCCGACGTCGCCGCCGATCCCGCCGCCGCCCACGCCTGCCTGGTCGAGGCGGTCGCCGCCGGGCCCGAGGCGGCAGCCCGACACGAGGCGGCGCTGAAGCGGCTGGCGCCGCTGCTGAAGCCGGGGCGTGAGCTCAACCCGCGCCAGGCGGTGCTGCCCGAGACCCTGGAGGAGACGCTGGCCGGTGGCATCGTCTGGGTCCTCGGCCAGCGCCTGCTCGGCGGCGAAACGGACAAGCTGCGGGGCATGCTGCCGGAGACGATCGAGTTCGTCCTGCGCCCCTACGTCGGCGAGGAAGAAGCGGCGCGCGAGGCGGGCGAGGCCGCCGCCGAGCTCTCGGCCTGAGGCGGGGCTGGCGCGGGATGCCCAGCGAAGAGCTCGGCCCGCTGCCCGCCGGCCGCCACGGCTTCAGCCCCGAGCAGGTCGCCCACCACCAGCGCGAGCGGCTGATCGCCGGCCTCGCCAGCGCCGTCGCCGCCAAGGGCTACGCGGCGGTGACCCTGGCCGACGTGACCCGCGAGGCGAAGGTCTCACGCCGCGTCTTCTACGCCAACTTCGAGAGCAAGGAGCAGTGCTTCCTCGCCGCCTTCGAGGTCGTCGTCGCCCACCTGCGGGAGCTGGTCGCCGCCGCGGTCGAGCCGCTCCAGGGCTGGCCCGAGCGAGCCGTCGCCGCGACCCGCGCCACGCTCGCGTTCCTCGTCTCCGAGCCGGACATGGCCCGCCTCCTGCAGGTCGAGTCGCGC
>JBBDTK010000071.1:0-6907 GCA_040904405.1 Solirubrobacterales bacterium
CGCCTACGGAGTCGTCCTCCAGGCCGTGGAGATTGCGACCACGGTCGCGATGGGCGCGCCCGCCCTGCTCCGCGAGGGGATGACCTGGAAGGACCTGCGCGTCCAGGCGCTCTCAACCGCCCCGGTCCAGCTCCAGCCCGACCCCCCCGCCCGGAGATCGGCGAGTCGTATGGAGCGGGTCGTTCAGTAGAGGCTCTGCCTACCCGGGCGGAGATCACAGCGGACTATCCGAGGTCGAACTCGTTCTGCGCGGGGTGCCGATGACCGAGGACGAAGACGCCTTCCTCGCCGACGACGAGGTGCACGCGGTCGAGCTGATCGAGAAGATCCTCCACGACGACCTCGCCAAGTTCGTCTACAAGCGGCTCAAACGGCGGCCGATGATCCTGCCGGTGATCGTCGAGGTCTGAAGCCCGGCTACTCGATCGTCGCGATGACGTCGCCGCTGGAGACGGCGGCGCCCTCGGTGACGTTGAGCGCGGTGACCTTGCCGGCGCGGTGGGCGGCGATCTCGTTCTCCATCTTCATCGCCTCGATCACGCAGATCAGGTCGCCCTCGGCGACCTCGGCGCCCTGCTCGACCGCGACCTTGAGCACGGTGCCCTGCAGGGGCGACGCGAGCGACTCGCTCGAGGCGCTCGCCCCACCGCCCGACTTGCGCTCGCGCTTCGGCGGTTTGCGGCCGCCCGCGACGGAGGGGTTGGCCCCGCCGGCGAGCGCCTCGCCGATCACCCTGACCTCGAAGAGCTTTCCGGAGACCTCGACCTTGTAGTCGCGGGCGACCGCCTCGCCGCCCTCCTCGGCCGGCTCGGCCGGCGCCGCCGCCTCGGGAGCGGTCGTCTTCAGCCACTCGCGATCCTCGATCAGGTCGCGGCAGGTCTCCCCCCGCGCCCACTGCTCGGTGGCGAGGATCGCGCTGTGGAAGGGGATCAGCGTGGTCAGCCCGCCGACCTCGTACTCGCCCAGCGCCCGCAGCATGCGTCGCGTCGCGTGCTCGCGATCGACGTCCCAGACGATCAGCTTGGCCACCATCGGGTCGTACATCGGCGTCACCTCGGAGCCGGCCTCGACTCCCGAATCGACCCGCACGCCCGGCCCGGCCGGCTCGCGGTAGGTCGTGATCGCGCCCGGCGCCGGAGCGAACCTCTTGTGCGCCGCCTCGGCGTTGATCCGGCACTCGATCGCGTGGCCGCGCAGCTCGACCTCCTCCTGGGCGACCGAGAGCGCCTCGCCGGCGGCGACCAGCACCTGCTCGCGGACGATGTCGACGCCGGTGACCATCTCGGTCACGCAGTGCTCGACCTGGACCCGGGTGTTCATCTCGAGGAAGAAGTACTCCTCGCCGACCTGCATCCCCTCGACCGTGCCGGCGCCGCGATAGCCGACCGCGGCGGCGGCGTCGGTGGCGATCTTGCCGATCCGCTCGCGCATCTCGGCGTCGACCTGGGGGCCGGGCGCCTCCTCGATCACCTTCTGGTGACGGCGCTGGATCGAGCAGTCGCGCTCGCCGAGGTGGATCACGTTGCCGTGAGAGTCGGCGAGCACCTGGACCTCGACGTGGCGCGGGTCCTCGAGGTAGCGCTCGACGTAGACGCGGGCGTCGGAGAAGAACTTCTCGCCTTCGCGGGCGGCCCCGTCGAAGGCCCCCTCGAGCTCGTCCGGCGTCAGCGCCACGCGGAAGCCCTTGCCGCCGCCGCCGCCCGCCGCCTTGCAGGCGACCGGGTAGCCGGCCTCCTCGGCCTGCTTGCGGGCCGCGTCGACGTCCACCGCCGGCTCGGTCGCCCCAGGGACGATCGGCACCCCGGCCTCGGCCATGATCTCGCGCGCCCGCGTCTTCGAGCCCATCGCCTCGATCGCCTCCGGCGGCGGGCCGATGAAGACGATCCCGGCCTCGGCGCAGGCGCGGGCGAACTCGGCGTTCTCGGCGAGGAAGCCGTAGCCGGGATGGATCGCCTCGGCCCCCGCCTGCTTGGCGGTGTCGATGATCTTGGGCACGTTGAGGTAGCTCTCGGCGGGGACCGCGGGGCCGATCAGAAAAGCCTCGTCGGCCTCGCGCACGTGCGGGGCGCCGCGGTCGATCTCCGAGTAGACGGCGACCGAGCCGATGCCCATCTCCTTCAGGGTGCGGGCGACGCGGATAGCGATCTCGCCGCGGTTGGCAATGAGCACTTTGTTGAACATCGGGGGCGGCAGTCTATTCATGGCGATGGAGGGAGATGGGGATACCCCTGCCCGTCCAAGCAGCCCTTCGGGCTGCTTTGAGTATCCGCCCGTTCAGGGGTATCCCCATCTCCCTCCATCGGTCCGGTTAGGGTGCGCTGGTGTTGATCGAGCTTCAGTCGCATTCGACCGTATCCGACGGGCAGCTGGCGCCTGCCGGGGTCGTCGAGGAAGCTGCGAAGGCCGGTGTGACGACGCTGGCGCTGACGGATCACGATGCTATTGCCGGGGTTGCCGAGGCGGCGGAGGCGGCGGAGCGGGTGGGGATCGAGCTGGTGCCCGCGATCGAGATGTCCTGTGTACACGAGTACGCCGAAGACCTGCACATCTGCGGGTACTGGGTGGATCTGGGCAAGATCGCTCCGGCCTGCGAGCGGGCTCAGCACGAGCGGGTGACGCGGGCCGGGGAGATCGTCGAGAGGCTGCGGGGGGAGGGCTTCGACCTGCACCTCGAGGACGCCGTGCGCGAGGCCGGCGACGCGCTCTCGATCGGACGCCCGCACATCGCCCGCGCCGCTGGCGCGGCCGGTGACCTCGGGCCCTTCTTCGAGCAGTACCTGGTCCCCGGCGCCAAGTGCTTCGTGCCGCGCCGCTGGCCGACCGCCGAGCAGGCGATCGAGCTGATCCGCGACGCCGGCGGCGTCGCCGTGATCGCCCACCCCTACTGGGACATCTCCGCGCCGCACGAGGTCGACGACCTGATCCGCTCGCTCGGCGCCGACGGGATCGAGACCTTCTACCCCACCCACAGCCGCGAGCAGACCGCCCACCTGCTGGAACTCTGCGAGGAGCTCGGCCTGATCCCCACCGCCTCCTCCGACTACCACGGCCCCACCCACAAGACCTTCGCGAAGTTCGCCGCCTACGAGACCTACGGCCTCGCCGAGCCGCAGGTACCGGCGCGCCCGTAGGAGGTCGACCTCGTCCTCGACTGGCCGGGGGGTGAGGTGTGGGCGATCGAGATCAAGCGCAGCGCCGCCCCCAAGCTCGAACGCGGCCTCCGCTCCGCGCTCGACGACATCGCCCCCGAGCGCGCCTTCGTCGTCTACGCCGGCAACGAGCGCTTCCGCCTCGGCGAGGACGTCGAAGCGATCCCGCTGCCCGACCTCTGCGCCGAGCTCCTCTAGCGGGGCGCTTCCACTGCGCCTTTTGTGTCTGTGGGACACATAAGGCGCAGTGGAACGTCGTAGAGCTCAGCCCCGCTTGTAGCGGTTCGCCGCGTATTCCTCGACCCAAGCGGTTGAGCTGCGCCAGGTGCCGTCCGCCGCCTTCGCCGCCTTCAGCCTGCCGCGCACCGCCGCGACGCGTAGCGCATTTGCCGACAGCTGCTCGGTCGCCAGCGCCGGCAACGGCACGAGTCGTGCCGGCCCGGCGACCGCGGGCACGACGAATTTGTAGAGGTTGTCCAACACTGCCCTCGCCAGGAACTCGCCGAGCGGCCCGGGATCACCGTCGTCGGCGCGGCGCAGAGCCGCAAGGTAACGAGCGCGATCGCCTTTGTAGATGATCGCCGGCGGATAGCCGAGGCGGACCAGCAACAGATTCAGGATGAGACGCCCGGCGCGCCCATTGCCGTCGAGGAAGGGATGAACCTGCTCGAAGCGTGCGTGGAGGGTGGCCAACGCTTCAGCGATCGTCGATTCGGCGGCATCGCGCAACCCGTTGGCGGTCTCGATCCAGTCGTCGACCAGCACCGGTACCTCGGTCCAGTCAGGTGGTCTCATACCGCCGGGGAAGGGCTCGATGTCGTGCTCGCGCAACGAACCCGGGCGCTCACGCGGCGTCGCCTGCGGGTGCGGCGCCACATCCCAGACCGGCGTCATCGCCAGCGAGTGGACATGGCGCAACTCGGCCAGGCCGATCAGCTCATCCCCTCCCCAGTCTCCGGGTCGAATGCCATGCCCATAGACCCAGTTGGCGGCATCGGCGTAGCCACGCACCTCGAGGTATTCGCTCAGCTCCTTGTTGCCGACCGCTCGGCCCTCATCCAGCAGTTTCTCGACCTGCTTGAGGACCAGGGTGTTGCCCTCGATCGCGGTCGAGTGGTGGGCCTCCTCCAGCCAGATGCCACGCCAGATGCCCTCGGCCTCCTCGGGCGAGGGCAGTCCCCCGAGCTTCTCGCGCAGCTCCGTGATCTGAACGCTGAGCCGCTCATAGACAGCCGCCCGCGAAGGCCTCCCACGCTTTGGCCGGAGTTTGTTCGGTTGAGCCATAACTAATTGTACCGAACAACTTAGAAAGAGGTGCGCAATCCCGAGCCGCTTACCCTCTCGACAAGCGGCAGCGCCACAAGCTAGGCGCTCAGCGCAGCAGCACCCGGCAGCGCTTCAGCGCCGCGCGCGGTCGCGCGTGAAGTGGTGGGCAGCGATGACCAGACCGGCGTTGAGATAGAGGCGGTGGGCATCGGCGCGGTCGAGACCTACGCCGGAGTCGAGGTGGAGCTGATCGCAGCCGAGCCGCTCCGCCTCCTCCCCAGCCAGTCGAGCAGGCCCTGCCGAGGCGCCGAAGTCCTCGCTGGTGATATGTAGGCTGCCGCTGTGCGGACGGCGATCCTCATCTTCGAGGGGCTCACCGCGCTCGACGCGATCGGGCCCTACGAGGTGCTGCGCTCGGTGCCCGGCTGGGAGGTCAGGTTCGTCGCCCCCTCGAAGGGAGAGGTGCGGACCGACAGCGGCGCGCTCGGCCTCAGCGCCGACTTCTCGATCGACGAGGTGACGGAGGCCGACGTCGTCCTCGTCCCCGGCGGCGAAGGCAACCGGCTGCTGCTGGAGGACGAGGCTGTGCTTTCCTGGCTGCGCGCGGTCGACGAGCGGACGAAGTGGACCACCTCGGTCTGCACCGGCTCGCTGGTGCTCGGCGCCGCCGGGCTGCTGGAGGGCAGGCGGGCGACCTCCCACTGGCTCTTCCTCGAGCGGCTGCGCGAGTTCGGCGCCGACCCGGTCGGCGGGCGCTTCGTCGAGGACGGCAAGATCATCACCGCCGCGGGCGTCTCGGCCGGGATCGATATGGCGCTGCACCTGGTCGGGCGCGAGGCGGGACCGGAGATCGCCCAAGCCGTCCAGCTGGGGATCGAGTACGACCCCCAGCCCCCCTACGACGCCGGCTCGCCCGGCAAGGCCCCGGCCGGGATCGTCGAGACCGTCACCGCCGTCGCCGCGGCGGCCGATGGCCGGCTTGACACTCAGGGCTGAGCCCGAGGATCGCGCCCTGACGCTCAGCGGGCGCGCTTGCGCTTCAGGGCCACGAGCTTTTCCTGCGTGCGCGGGATGCCGGTGAGGGGCGTGAAGGTGACCTTGACCCGGATCCGGGCCTTACCCCTGCGCTTGAGGTAGTGCTGCAGCCGCACCTTCGGCTTGACCGGCAGCCGCACGAGCTTCGCCCGCTCCGCACCCCTCCGCAGACGCCGCACGCCACGCCCCCAGAGGAAGAGCCGGCCGGGCCCGCCGACGCGCACGAACAGCACCGCCCTCCCGCTGCGCCGGTTCAGCTTCACCCAGCCGATCCGCATGCTCCCGGCCATGGAGCCACCCTCCGGCGCGGGCGCGTAAACCGGCGCCTCGCCGTAAACCGGCCCCTCGGCCGCCGCGCCCCCAGGCATCGCCAGCGCGAGCGCAGCCAGCACCACGATGAGAGGTCCCCACCTCATTCGCTTCAGGGTAGGGAATAGCCCCGATCCGTCAAGGCGCTTTTGGACGTTAGGCGGGAATCGGGTACCCCGACTCCCGCCCCCTCCCTCAACCTCAGTCGGGATAAGGACCTATCTCGATAGGTCCTAAGCCGTAACCGCGGCAGCTGCCGGGATCAGGTCCCGCGACTCGAGGTACTCGATCAGCTTCTGCGCCGACTCCTCCGCCGTTTCGGCTTCGGTGTCGCAGACGACCTCGGGGTTCTCGGGCGCCTCGTAGGGGTCCGACACGCCGGTGAATTCCTTGATCTCGCCGGCGAAGGCTTTCTTGTAGAGGCCCTTGACGTCGCGCTCGGCGCAGGTGTCGACCGAGGCCTTGACGAAGACCTCGATGAAGCGCTCGCCCATCAGCTCGCGCGCCTCGCCGCGGATCTCGGCGTAGGGCGAGATCGCCGCGGTGATCACCGGCACGCCGTTGCGGCTGAGCAGGTCGGCGACGAAGGCGATCCGGCGGATGTTCGTGTCGCGATCCTCCTTGGAGAAGCCGAGCCCCTTGGAGAGGTTTTCGCGGACCACGTCGCCGTCGAGGATCTCCAGCTTCGAGCCGCGCTCGCGCAGGTGACCCTCGAGCAGCCTCGAGATCGTCGTCTTGCCGGACCCCGAGAGCCCGGTGAACCAGAGGGTGAAGCCCTTCTCGTCAGCCATCTGTACGTCAGTCCTCCTTGTAAGCGTCGATGAGTATGTCGGCGACCTCGTCGCGCGAGAACTCGTGCGGCGGCCTTTCGCCGTTGCCGAGCATCTCGCGGACCTTCGTCCCGGAGAGGAAGAGGCGCGCGTCCTGGTCGTGGGGGCAGGTCTTGTTCGAGGCCAGCCCCTCGCACTCGTTGCACCAGAAGGTGTGCTCGAACATCAGCGGCTCGATTCCGAGCTCGTCGATGTCGATCGTCGCGAAGATCTTCTGCGCGTCGTAGGTGCCGTAGTAGTCGCCGGCGCCGGCGTGGTCGCGACCGACGATGAAGTGGGTGGCGCCGTAGTTGCGGCGGACGATCGCGTGCAGGACCG
>JBBDTK010000072.1:0-1165 GCA_040904405.1 Solirubrobacterales bacterium
ACGCGGTCCAGGTCTACGGCGGCTACGGCTTCATCAAGGAGTACCCGGTCGAGAAACTGATGCGCGACGCGAAGATCATGCAGCTGTATGAGGGCACCAGCCAGATCCAGCGCCTGGTGATCGCCAAAGAAGTGCTGCTGCCGCGCAACGTCGACGAGCCCACTCCGGAGGCCGAGGCGCAGGCCAAGGCATCCGCGGGCAGCCAGGCCGAGCAGGCCGCGGCAAGCGTCTGAGCGCGAACAGCCGACCTAGAGGTTCATCGCAGCATTTTCGGGTCTATGGACCTGAAAATGCTGCGATCTTGACTCGCGTCCGTTTCCGCGCATAGGGTTGGGGGCAGTGGAGACTGCCCAACCGACTCCCCGCGCACCCGCGAAGCGAATCAGCGTCGGCGACGTCGTCAGCGAGACGTTCTCGATCTACGGCCAGAACTTTCTCGCCCTGATCGGCAGTGCGCTCGCCGTCTTCGTTGTCGTCGGCCTCGTCGCCGGCATCCTGCAGGGCGCCGGCGGGCTACTGCTCGGCCTGATCGCCGCGGCGCTGCGCCTGGCCGGCCACGCCCTCTACACCGGCTTCGTCGTCAAGCTCGTCCAGGACGTCCGCGATGGGCGCCGCGATCAGGGCGTCGGTGACCTCTTCTCCGCGGCGGCGCCGTTCATCCTTGCCCTGATCGGCTTCGGCATCCTCTTCGGCCTCGCCGTCACCGTCGGTTTCGTCTTCCTGATCGTCCCCGGCCTGATCCTGCTCACCTTCTGGTCGGTCGGCGCTCCGGCGATCGTGGTCGAGGGCATCGGGCCGATCGACGCCTTCGGGCGCAGCTGGCGCCTCGTCCGCGGCAATGCCTGGCCGGTCTTCGGCACCCTCGTCGTCGTGCTGCTGATCGTGATCTTGATCGGGATCGTCCTGGCGGCGATCGCGACGCCGATCGGCAACGGCGAAGCCGCGACCTGGATCGCGGCGATCGTCTCGACGACGCTCACCGCCCCGATTTTCTCGATCGCGATCACCGTCCTCTACTACGAACTGGCTGGTGACGCCTCGATCCCAGAGCCGCCGGCCGGCGTCCCGCCCGCGGCGAGCGAACCGCCTCCCCCGCCGGCTTAGGTCCTTAGTACTCCCGGCCGTAAGTACCGTCGCGTTTGGCGGTGTCCGGACGCGCCTGGCG
>JBBDTK010000073.1:0-6802 GCA_040904405.1 Solirubrobacterales bacterium
GGCACCCCGTGAAGCTACGAATCGGCCCAGACGGAACCAACCGGATACGCATCAGCCGCCTAGGCCGCGCCCGGGAGGCATCCGAGGCCCGGTCCAGAATCAATCCCCATGCAAGTCGTGATGGGGATCGACCCCGGCGCCGCCAACCTCGGCTTCGGCATCGTCCGGGTCGAGGGCAACCGCATGGTCGCGCTCGACGGCGGCGTGGTCGAGACCGCCGCCGGGGCGCCGATGGAGCGCCGCCTGCAGCAGATCCACGGCGAGCTGGCCCAGCTGATCGCCTGGCACGAGCCGGCGGCGCTGGCGATCGAGGACGTCTTCTTCGGCAAGAACGTGCGCACCGCGATGGCGGTCGGCCAGGCCAGCGGCGTGACGATGCTGGCCGCGGCGCAGGCCGGGGTCGCCTGCTTCGCCTACACGCCGCAGGCGATCAAGATGGCGGTCTGCGGCTTCGGCGCGGCGGGCAAGGGCCAGGTCCAGCGCATGGTCGGCACCCTGCTCGGCCTGCCCGAGCCGCCCCATCCCGACCACGCCGCCGACGCGCTCGCGGTGGCGATCTGCCACGGCGGCGGCGTCGGCCGCCGCGAGGCGCTGGAGGCGGTCGGATGATCGCCGCCGTGCGCGGCGAGGTGATGGTGCGCCGTCCCGACCACGTCGTGATCGACGCCGGCGGGGTCGGCTACCGGCTCGCCGTCTCGGCCGAGACGCTGAAGGCGGTTCCGGCGACCGGGCGCGAGGCCTTCCTGCACGCCGAGCTGGTCGCCCGCGAGGACTCCCTGGCGCTCTTCGGCTTCGCCTCCGAGGAGGAGCGCGACCTCTTCGGCCAGCTGGTCTCGGTCAGCGGCGTCGGCCCGAAGGTGGCGATCTCGGTCCTCTCCGGCGGCCCCGCGCGCGAGCTGCTGCGGGCGATCGCCGCCGGCGACGCCAAACGCTTCCAGGCGGCCCCCGGGATCGGCAAGCGCACCGCCGAGCGGATCATCGTCGAGCTGCGCGAGAAGGTCGCCGAGGGCCTCGAGCAGGAGGTCGCGCTGGCGGCGGTCGAGGGCGGCGACGCCCGCGCCCTCGCCCGCGACGGGCTGGTCAACCTCGGCTACGCGCCGCTGGAGGCCGAGCAGCTGCTCGACGGCCTCGACAGCGGTGACGCCGAGCAGCTGATCGCGACCGCCCTGCGCAAGGCCGGCAGCGGCAGGGCGGCATGAGCCGCGAGCCGATCCGCACCCCGGGGATCGACGGCGAGCCGATCCCGGTCGACGCCGAGGTCCGCGTCCACGACGCCCGCGCCGACGTCCCCGACGAGGACCTCGACCGCTCGCTGCGGCCGGCGAGGCTGGCCGACTTCGTCAACCAGGAGCAGGCGACCGGGCAGCTGGCGATCTTCCTCGAGGCGGCGCGCCGGCGCGGCGAGCCACTCGACCACGTCCTGCTCGCCGGCCCACCGGGGCTGGGCAAGACCTCGCTCGCCCACATCGTCGCTGCCGAGATGGAGGTGCCGCTGGTGCAGACCGCCGGGCCGGCGCTGGAGCGCAAGGCCGACGTCGCCTCCTTCCTCACCGCGCTGGAGCCGGGCAGCGTCTTCTTCATCGACGAGATCCACCGCCTCGGCCGCGCGGTCGAGGAGACGCTCTACCCGGCGATGGAGGACGGGGAGCTGCCGGTGGTGCTGGGCCAGGGGGCCGGCGCCCGCACTGTGACCCTGCCGCTGCCGCCCTTCACCCTGGTCGGCGCGACCACGCGCGCCGGCCTGCTGACCACGCCGCTGCGCGACCGCTTCGGCGTCTGCCACCGGCTCGAGCACTACAGCGCCGAGCACCTGGCCGAGATCGTCGAACGCTCGGCCGGGATCCTCGAGGTCGAGATCGACGCCGCCGGAGCGCGCGCGATCGCCTCCCGCTCGCGCGGCACGCCGCGGGTCGCCAACCGGCTGCTGAAGCGGGTCCGCGACTTCGCCCAGGTCAAGGGCCGCGGCACGGTCGACGCCGATGTCGCCGCGGCCGGGCTGGAGATGCTCGAGGTCGACGCCGGCGGCCTCGACCGCAGCGACCGGATGCTGCTCGACACGGTCGCCAGCAAGTTCGGCGGCGGCCCGGTCGGCCTCTCGACCCTGGCGGTGGCGATCGGCGAGGAGCAGGACACGATCGAGGACGTGCTCGAGCCATATCTCCTGCAACAGGGGCTCTTGAAGCGCACCCCGCGGGGGCGGGTGCTGACCGAGCGGGCCTACGAGCACCTCGGCCTGCCGGTCCCCGAGCGAGCGCACAGCCTGTTCTGAGCGGACTCTCAGTAGCCTGTCGGGGGATGCCTTTCTTCATCTGCCCCAACTGCGGGAACCGGGAGCTGAGCTCGGACCGCACAGCCGGTTTCAGCAGCCGCCCCAAGGGCTGCTCGAAATGCGGTTTCGGCTTCGTCTTCGAGCTGCTCGACGACTACTACCCGGCCCCGAACGCGGCCTTCTTCGTCTGCGACCGCCAGGCCCGGGTGATCGACGCCGGCCGCGGCAGCTTCGAGCTCACCGGCCTCACCGACGAGGACGTGATCGGGCGCCCGGTCAAAGACGTGCTCGGGCTGCAGTGGCGCCAGGACGGCGAGAACGGCGACCCGATCGACATCTCGCTCGAGTGGGGCGTGCGCTCGCTCGGCAAGAAGGTCTCGGTCAACGCCGAGGGCGACCTGCCGGCGGAAGCGGTCGCCGACGTCTTCCCGGCCTACGACGACGACGGCGGCCTGCTGATCGTCCTCACCCCCGAGGGCTGAGCGAGTGGGACGCCGCCGTCTCAACATCTTCGTCCTGCTCTTCGTCCTCGGCCTGATCGCGGTCTCGGGGTTCATCGTCTCCAGCACCGCGACCAAGCTCGGGCTCGACCTCAAAGGCGGGGTCGAACTGGTCTACCAGGGGACCCCGACCGGCGAGGTCACGGAGGTCAAAGGCGAGGACATCGAACGCTCGATCGAGATCATCCGCGAGCGGATCGACAAACTCGGCGTCGCCGAGCCGGAGGTCTCGCGCCTCGGCACCACCGAGATCGCCGTCGCCCTGCCGGACGTGACCAACGCCGAGCGGGCGATCGACCAGGTCGGCACCACCGCGCAGCTCTTCTTCTACGACTGGGAACCGAACCTGATCGGACGCGAGAAGACGCTCGGCGGCAACCCCGGGCGCGAACCGCCGGCGCGGCTGAGCGCGGAAGTCAGCGAAGAATGGCAGGCCGCCGGCCGTCCCGTCTCCCAGCCGAAGAACGGTCAGCTCGCGGGCGTCGGAGCGTTCCCGACGGCCTACGGCGCCGTTCTGCTCGCCGCCGAACAGGAGCCCGATCCCGAGTGCGCGAACTGCTCGACTACCAAACCGCGCTACTACCTCTTCGAAGGCCCCGAGCCGCGCAAACTGATCGCCGGGCCGGAGTTCGCCGAGAAGGACCTCTTCATCTCCGCCACCGGGGAAAGACGGCAGAAAAAGCCAGACTGCAAAGACGTTCAGACCGGCGACTGCCAAGAAATCCTCACTGTGCCGCCAGGGACGATCGTCGCCTCAGAGCAGCCCTCCGACAGCAACGGCAAAGTGATTGCGGGGATCGAGAACGCCGGCTGGCTCGCGCTCAAAGACAACCCGGCCCTCTCCGGCACCGACATCACCGATCCGCGGCAGGAATTCGACGAACTTCAGCAGCCCAACGTCACCTTCGGCTTCACCGACGAGGGTCGCGACGCGTTTCAGCAGGTGACCCGCAGGATCGCGCAGCGGGGACAGGCGCGGGCGATCGGGCCCGCCTCCGAAGAACAGGCGCAGGAACTCTCCGGCCGCTTCGCGGTCGTGCTCGACAACGAAATCAAGACGGCGCCGATCATCGACTTCACCGAGAACCCCGACGGGATCGACGGCCGCACCGGCGCCCAGATCTCCGGCGGATTCAACAGCATCACCGAAGCGCAGGACCTGGCCACCTTCCTGCAGATCGGCGCCCTGCCGATCAACCTGAAGCTGATCAGCCAGACCCAGGTCTCGGCGACGCTGGGCGAACAGGCGCTCGAGGAGGGCCTGCGGGCGATGGTCGTCGGCCTGATCCTGGTGATCCTCTTCCTCGTCGTCTACTACCGCCTGCTCGGCCTGGTCGCGATCCTCGGCCTCGCCGTCTACGGACTTGTCTTCTTCGCCATGATCAAGATGATCCCGGTGACGATGACCCTGCCCGGCATCGCCGGGCTGATCCTCACGATCGGGGTCGCGGCGGACTCCAACGTCGTCATCTTCGAGCGGATCAAGGAGGAGGTGCGGGCCGGGCGCGGCCTCGGCCAGGCGATCGCCGTCGGCTACCGGCGGGGGATCGGGACGATCATCGACGCCAACGTCATCACGCTGCTCACCGCCTTCATCCTCTTCGTGCTGGCGACGGCGGGCGTCAAGGGCTTCGCCTTCACCCTCGGCGTCGGCACGATCGTCTCGCTGTTCACCGCGGTGGTCTTCACCCAGGCTCTGCTCGGCACCTTCGGCCGCGGCCGCGTGCTGACCTCGGCCCGCTTCCTCGGCGCCGGCGAGCAGAAGGTCAAATGGCGCTTCGACTTCGTCGGCGCAAGCAAATGGTTCTTCTCGATCTCCGGCGCGATCCTCGTCATCGGCGCCCTCTCGCTGGCCGGCAACCAACTCAACCTGGGGATCGACTTCGAGTCGGGCACCAGGCTCAACTTCTCGCCCGAGCAGAGCGCGTCGGTCGACCAGGTTCGGGCGGAGCTGGCCGGGCTGGGGCTGGCCGAGGCCGAGATCCAGGAAACCGACAACCCGCAGTTCGGCTCCGGGTTCCAGCTCCAGGCGGAGGAGCTGCAGCCCGGCGGCGTCGCCGAGGTGCGGGGCGCGCTGGCGACCCAGTTCGGGATCCAGCCGGGCAGCTTCGAAAGTACCAGCGTCGGGCCGACCTTCGGCGCCCAGGTGGCGCGCAGCGCCGTGCTCGCGGTGATCTTCTCGCTGCTGCTGATCTCGGCCTACGTCGCCTTCCGCTTCGAGGCGAAGTACGCGGTGCCGGTGATGATCGCGGTCGCCCACGACCTGCTGATCACGGCGGGGATCTACTCGCTGGCCGATCGCGAGGTGACCAGCGCCACCGTGGCAGCGCTGCTGACGATCCTCGGCTACTCGTTATACGACTGCGTGATCGTCTTCGACCGGATCCGCGAGAACGTGCCACGGATGCCGCGAGCGACGTTCTCGCAGATCGTCAATCGCTCGATGAGCGAGGTCCTGACCCGCTCGCTGATCACCGGCCTCTCGGCCGTCTTCCTGGTCACGATGCTGCTGGTCTTCGGCGGCGCCACCCTCCAGGACTTCGCCTTCGCGATGATGATCGGGCTCTTCTCGGGCACCTACTCGTCGATCTTCATCGCCGGCCCGGTGCTCAACGCCTGGAAGGAACGCGAGCCCGGCTTCGTGCGCCGCCGCGAGCAGATCGCCGCCTCGGTCGGCAGGGTCCCGGCCTTCGCCGACGAGATCGAGCTGGCGCGAATCGACGCCGACGCACGTGCGGACGCCGAGCGCGAGCAGAAGCTCGCCCCGGTCGCCGTGGCGGAGCCGCCGCCGGCGGTCGAGAGCGACGGCGGCGACCCGGCGACCAACGGAGAGCCGCCCGCCGCCGATCCGGAGTCGGCCGAGCGCCGCGAGCGCAACGCGCGCCGCCGCGAACGCCGGCAGAAACGACGCAAACACGGGAGGAATCGCTAGCGATGGCTTTGATCGTCTGGTTCACGATGGGGATCGCCCTCTGGCACTTCACCGTCTTCCTGCCCGACCGCTTCTGGCAGGGGATCATCGGCGCCCTGCTCGGCGCGGCGACCGGCGCGATCCTCTTCGGCGCGATCTTCCAGGCGATCCTCGGCAAGGGGCTGGGGGAGACCGACCTGGCGACGGCGCTGCTGGCGGTGCCCGGGACGGCGATCGGCCTTGCCGTCATCTGGGCGATCGGAGTGCGCCAGGAAGCCGCTGCCGATGCCAGCGCATCCCAGTAAACCCAGCCCATCCCAGTAGGGGTTTCACTTAACTTTTTTTGAAGGCAGTGGGCTTCCGTCCCAGGACGCCGCCGCAAAAAAAGTACAAGACGTTCCACCCCTACTGGGATGGGCTGGGTTTGCCGCCGCCGTGCCACATAGCTTCAAGGCATGGCGGAGATCGAAGGCAAATACAGGGCTGAGACCTATTCGTACGCCGAGGCGCGGGCGCTGGTCGAGGAGCTGAAGGTCGGTGAGCCTGTAGCGGTCACGTTGGTACGGCGCGGCTACCGCACGCCCGAGCAGGCGCGGGCCTTCCTCGCTGCCGACGAGTCGCACTCGCCTGGCGAGTTCCGTTCGATGGGCACCGTGGTCGAGCGGATCCGGGCGGCGATCGATGCGGGCCAGCGGATCACGGTTCACGGCGACTTCGACGTGGACGGAGTCTGCGCGACCACGATTCTGGTCGGCTGCCTGCGCGAGCTTGGCGGTGAGTGCGACTGGCTGATCCCCGACCGGATCGCCGACGGCTACGGGCTCACAGCGGACAACATGCGCAAGCTTGCCGAGCGGGGGACGCAGCTGCTGATCACCGTCGATTGCGGGGTCACCGCGGTGGCCGAGGTTGCCTTGGCGAAGTCGCTTGGTATGGACGTGATCGTCACCGACCATCACCAGCCGGGTGAGTCCCTACCCAGTTGCCCGATCCTCCACCCGGCCCTGGATGGTTACCCCTTCGAGGGGCTCTGCGGGACCGCGGTTGCCTGGAAGCTGGCTTCAGTCCTCCGGGAGGGGTCGGGTGCCCCTCCCCCGGAGGCCGTTGCGCAGCTGGACGGAC
>JBBDTK010000074.1:0-6595 GCA_040904405.1 Solirubrobacterales bacterium
GCGCCGCGGTCTCGGTGGCGGCCGCCGCCGTCGCCTCCAGCCGCCGCCGCATCCGCGAGGCGGCGATCCCCAGCACCTCGCTGCGCAGGTTGCGCGCCCGCCGCTCGGCCAGCGTCCCCTCCGCCTCGATCTGCGCGCGGTGCTCGTCGATCTTCGCCGCCAGCTCCTCCACGCCCTCGCCGCGGGCCGCCTCGGTGCGCAGGATCGGCACCTGCCAGCGGCCCGGCTCGTGCGAGAGCGCGAGCACGCCGCGCACCTCGCGCACCATCGTGTCGGTCATCGGGTGGTCGGCCTTGTTGACGACGATCACGTCGGGGATCTCCATCACCCCCGCCTTCAGCGCCTGGATCGAGTCGCCGGAGCCCGGCATCAGGGCGAGCACGATCGTGTCGGCGTGGTCGACGATGTCGATCTCGGCCTGGCCGACGCCGACGGTCTCGATCAGGACGTCGTCCTTGCCTGCTGCGTCCATCGCCAACGCCACCTGCAGGGCCGCCTCGGAGAGGCCGCCGAGGGCGCCGCGCGAGGCCATCGAGCGGATGAAGACGCCCGGGTCGAGGAAGTGGTCGGAGAGGCGGATCCGGTCGCCGAGCAGAGCGCCGTGGGTGAACGGGCTGGAGGGATCGATCGAGAGCACCGCGACCTCGCGCCCGGCCTTGCGCAGCTCCGCGGTCAGCGCCCCGATCAGGGTGCTCTTGCCGACTCCGGGGGGACCGGTGAAGCCGACGATCCGGGCCCGCCCGGTGCGCGGGTAGACCTCGCGCACGAGCTCCCAGCCGGCCGGGTCGTCGGACTCGATCAGCGTGATCGCCCGCGCCAGCGCCCGCTTGTCGCCGGCGAGCAGGCGCTCGGCGAGAGGGGCTGCTTTGGCGGCGTCGGGCATGCATCGCTGAGTCTAAAGTGCGCTCCGCCGTGATCCGCTGTCTCCGATTCCTCCGCTTCTGCGCCCGCAACGGGATGCTCACCCCGCGATACGCGCTGCTGCTGGGGCGCTACCTGCGCCGCCGCCTGCTCACCCCGGCGGGCTGGCGCTGGCGCACCGGCGGGCCCGTCTTCTTCGGCAGCGGGCTCGAACTGCAGATCGCCCGCCGCGGCCGGATCGAGTTCGGCCGCTTCGTCTGGCTCGGCCAGGGCAGCAAGATCCGCTGCCACGAGGGCACGGTCGAGATCGGGCCGAAGACGGTGCTCGGCCAGGAGTGCACGATCTCCGCCTACCAGCGGGTGCGGATCGGCGAGCAGTGCGTGATCGCCGACCGGGCGATGTTCATCGACTTCGACCACGGCGTGGTCGAGGTCGAGCGGTCGATTCGCGAGCAGGGCATCTACACCCGCCCGGTCGAGGTCGGCTCCAACGTCTGGATCGGCTACGGCGCCTGCGTCCTGCGCGGCGTCCGCGTCGGCGACAACGCGATCGTCGGCACCAACTGCGTCGTCACCAAGGACGTCCCGGCCAACGCCGTCGTCGCCGGCATCCCCGCCCGCATCGTCCGCATGCGCGACAAACCCGAGCGCCTGCGCTGGCCCGACCCGATCGAGCCCGACCCGGCCGCGCAAACCACCTTGCAGCCGCCGGGCTGAGCGCGGCGCCCCGTCGGGCCTGGTAGCTACTGTCTGTGAGACAAGATGCGGACCGATGGAATGCGCTCAGGCGGGACTCAGACAGGACGGAGGCTGTGGACAATGATCGTCGCGGACAGAAGACTGCTGCTGGTGGACATCGCCTCCCGTTTTGGGAACAACCTTCGGCGCTACCGCCGCGCCTCCGGCCTCTCGCAGGAAGAGGTCGGCATCCGTGCCTCGCTGCACCGCACCGAGATCGGCCTGCTCGAGCGGGGCGAACGGATCCCCCGCATCGACACCGCGATCAAGCTCGCCGGCGCGGTCGGCGTGACCCTCGGCGAGCTGACCGACGGGATCGGCTGGGCGCCCGGCACCAGCAGCCGCGGCACCTTCTCGGTCGACCCGAGCGAAGCCAGCGAAAACTAGGCTGCCGCCGGCGGCAGGGCCACCGGCGGGACGCTCCTCAGGCGGGGCTGGGGTCGCCGGCCAGCTCGGCGTAGACGGCGGCGGTCCGCTCGGCCACATCGGCCCAGTCGAAGCGGCGCAGGTGCTCGTAGGCTTCGGCGACCAGGCGGCGGCCCAGCTCGTCGTCGCTGAGCACGCGGATAGCCACCTCGGCCAGCGCTTCGGGGTCGTGCGAGCGGAAGCGCAGCCCGACGTCCTCGTGCGGCACGACCTCGCGCAGCCCGCCGGTGTCGGCGACGATGCAGGGGCATTCGGAGGCCATCGCCTCCAGCGCCACCAGCCCGAAGGGCTCGTATATGGAGGGGACCACGGTGAGGTCGGCGATCCGGTAGAGCGAGTGCAGCACGTCGTCGCCGATCCAGCCGAGGAATGTGCCGTGCTCCATCAGGCCCAGCTCCTCGGCCTGGCGGTGCAGCTCGGCCTCGTGCGTGCCCGATCCGGCGACCAGGAAGCGCGTCCCCGGCGCCTCCTCGATCACCCGCGGCATCGCCTCCAGCGCCAGCTGGAAGCCCTTCTCGTAGACCAGCCGCCCGATCAGCAGGACCAGCTTCTCCTCCGGCGCCGCGAACTCGGCCCGCAGCCGCTTCAGCTCCGCCGCGTCGGGCACCTGCAGGTCGTCGGGGTCGATCCCGTTGGGGATCACGCTGACCCGCTCCTCCTCGACCCCGAAGATGTCGGCGATCTGCTCGCGCATGTAGTGGGAGCAGGCGATCGTGCGCTCGGAGCGGTTCACGATCCAGCGCTCGACCCCGTGGATGTAGCTCTGCGGGTGCGTCTCGACCCAGCCCTGGTGGCGGCCGTGCTCGGTCGCGTGGATCGTCGTCACCAGCGGCGCCTCGAAGCGCTTGGCCAGGTGGTCGCAGGCGTTGGCGACCAGCCAGTCGTGGCCGTGGACGAGGTCGAAGCTGTAGCGGTCGCCGAGCGCGACGCCGGCGGCGAGCATGTCCGAGTTCATCCGTTCGACCCAGGCGACGAACTCGCCCAGGTCGGTGGGGCGCTTGGGCTCGCGGATGCGGTGGATGCAGACGCCGCCGTGGCGCTCCTCGGCCGGCGACTCCTCGCCGCCGCGGGTCAGCACGTGCACCTCGACCCCGAGCGCGACCAGCGCCTCGGAGAGCTTGCGGACGTGGCGGGCAAGACCGCCCTCGATCAGCGGCGGGTACTCCCAGGAGAGAATCAGAGTCCTGAGCAAAATTAGCGCGGGGTCGGGGAGGTCGATGACCAAGTGGGACGGACACGGCACGGTTCCCGCGTAGCAGCGCTACGCGGGATACCGGGACGGGGCCGTATCCACGCAGCGTCATTCGGCCTCATCCGGACCGCGGTAATTTTGGGAAGGGCTCTTAGGACACGGGTCATCGGCAGGCTGGAGCTAGGTCTCCAGTAGCGGTGCGAGGCTCAGATCCGGGGCTAGGGCGCGCATGCTGGGGTCGCTGCTGGCGGGGGAGTCTATGGCCTCCAGCAGCGCTTCGGCGTGGCCGGTGGCGCGCTGGAAGGCGTAATCGCCGGCCTGACCGCGCTGGTCGAGGAAGGCCCAGTCGCTGGCCTGGGCGGCGATCAGCTCGCGGGCGGCGCGCTGCGCCGCCGGCAGGAGCAGGCCCGCCCCGCGCGCGCCGGGCTCGCGCACGCCCGCCGAGAGCGCCCGCAGCAGCCGCAGCTCCAGCCGCCGCGCCGCCCAGGCGAGGTCGGCGACCGCGGGCGAGTCCCACGTGCTCAGGTCCTTCTCCTCGCCCCAGCTCGAGGCGGCCAGCGGGCGCTCGACCGGCTCGTGCTCGGCCAGCGCCTCGGGCACGGTGAGCAGGCGCACGCCGGCAGCCTCGGCGCCGGCCAGCACCTCGCGCAGCCAGATCGCCCCCTCCGACCACCAGTGCCCCAACAGCTCGGTGTCGATCGCGAACACGATCAGGCCGCGGCCGCCGGCGCGCGGCTGCCCGGCCCCCGGACCGTCCGGGGGCGCCCCGTTCCGTCCGGCCGGAGAATCGTCAGGCCCCTGTCCTCCCGCCCCCCGCCCGCCATCCGCGTAGGCGCGCAGTCGCCCCGCCACCGCCTCCAGGAACTCGCCCGCCTGGCGCCGCGCCGCCGCCTCGGCCGCCGCCGGGTCGTAGGCCCCGCCGCCGACCTTCCAGAGCCTGATCCCGCGCAGCGACTTGCCCGCGAACTGGGCATGGGCGGGGTCGGAGGGATAGCCGTCCAGCGACCAGAGCCACTGGATCGCCTCCCAATCGATCGGCAGCGCCACCGGACCGGCCACGCCCGCTCCGTGCCGGTCCCCAACCGTTCCGTACCGGGTGCCACCGCCCCCCGCCGTTTCCCCTCCATACCGGTCCCCAACCGCTTCCGGCGAGGCGCCCGGCGGCAGGATCGGGGTCAGCGCCTCCAGCGGGTCCGCCTGCTGGGCGCTCTGGTCGACGCAGAACCAGCGCACGCCGTGCTCTGCCAGCACCTCCTCCAAGCCCGGCGCATAGGCGCACTCGGGCAGCCAGAAGCCGCCGTCCCAACCGAACCGCCGCCGGTGCGATCGCACCCCGGCGTCGACCTGCAGCCGCAGCCCGGCCCGGGTCGCCAGCAGCGGCAGCACCGCGTGGGTGGCGGCCGAGGTGGCGAGGGCGACGCGCCCCTCCCCCACCGCCTCCTGAAATGGCCGCAGCGGGTCGCCCCCGGCTGCGTCGAGCAGCTCCAACGCATGCCGGTACCTCGCCAACTCCGCCTCGCAGGCGTCCCGGCACTCCGCCGGCACCTGCGGCAGATCCGCTTCCGCCGCCCCCACCCGCCACTCGACCAGGAACTCCCGCAACCGCTCCGCCGCCCCCGCATCCTCCAACTGATCGGCCAGCACCGGGGTCACCGTCATCGTCAGCTTCTCCGCGACCTCCAAGACCGGCAGGTACGACCGGATCACCGCATCGAACAACCACTCCTCGCCGAACGGATACGTCCCGAACCCCTCCACATAGGGCATGTGGCTGTGAAGAACGATCGCCAGGTCGCCGACCGTGTCACTCATAGCTCGACCTGGAGGGAGGCCCTGGCGCCCCTCCCCGCGGCTTGTACTTTTTCCGCGGCGAGGCCGGCGGACAGCCGCAATCTGTCTTCGGAAAAAGTTGAGCGGGGAGGGGTGCCGGGGCCTCCCCCCGCCCCACCTCTTCGGAAAAAGTTGAGCGGGGAGGGGCGCCAGGGCCTCCTTACGCATGACAAATGGCGAGGAAGTCCAGCGCCCGGTCGAGGTCGCCCTCGCGGAGCTTGAAGTCCGAGGTGGAGATCGCCGGGGTGAAGCGGTCATAGAAGGGCTTGGTCAGCCGCAGAGCCTTGTGGACGGAGTCCCATCCCAGCTTGATCGCCAGCTCGTGCGCCCGCAGCTTGCGGGCGTGGAAGAGGCCGAGCAGCTCGACCCGCTCGAAGTGCCCCTCGCAGAGCGCCCGGAACTCCTCCGCCCGGTACTCGCGCAGGTGCCAGGGGTTGTCGGACTTCTCCGCCCCGGGGGGCGCCAGGGTCAGAAGGTTCGGCGTCGAGACGTAGGCGACTCCACCCGGTGCCAGCATCGCCTTGAAGTGCTCGAGGATCGCGCCGGCGTCCTGCACGTGCTCGATCGTCTGCAGGAAGACGACCGCGTCGCAGGGCTCGGCGAAGCTCTCGACCAGGTCGCGCTCGAAGCGCAGGTTGGGGCGCACGTAGCGCAGCCGCGCGTGCTCGTGCGCCGCCGGGTTCGCGTCCACCCCGACCACGCTCGCCGCCCCCGCGGCCGCCAGCACGTCGGCGCCGTAGCCCTCGCCGCAGGCCATGTCGACCACCCGCCGGCCCGCGACCCGTGCCCCGATCCACTCGTACACCGCGAGGTGGCGCCGGAACCAGTAGTTCTCCTCGGGCACGTCGGGCAGCGTGCGCTCGCCGGTGAGCGGCAATGGAGGCACGCCAGGGGGCTGGTTCAGCTGCAGGTACTCGTCGGTCACGCCCGGGACGCTATTGCCGGGCTGCGCGCCGTGCATTGCGCCGATCCGCGTAGAGTTCCCGCGCCATGCCGGCCTCCCCCACCGCCACCCCCGCCCACATCAAAGACGTCAATACCCGCTACCACGATGCGGCGGCCGACGAATACGACGCCAAGTGGGGGATCGACTTCGGCGCCACCGGCCAGGAGCAGGTGCGGCTGAAGCTCTCCAAGGCACTCGGCGGCCTCGACGGCGAGCGCTTCGGCGACGGGCTCGAGATCGGCTCCGGCACCGGCTACTTCTCGCTCAACCTGGTCCAGCTGGGGGTCGTCGAGCGGCTGACCGCGACCGACATCTCGCCGGGGATGCTGCGCCGCCTCTCGACCACCGCCGGGGCGCTCGGCCTGCGCGCCGAGACCGCGGTCACGGAGGCCGAGCAGCTGCCCTTCGAGGACGAGAGCTTCGACCTCGTCTTCGGCCACGCGGTCCTCCACCACATCCCCGACCTGAAGCGCGCCTTCGCCGAGTTCGGCCGCGTCCTGCGACCCGGCGGCGCGATCGCCTTCTGCGGCGAGCCCTCGCGCTACGGCGACCGCCTCGCGGCGGCGCCGAAGCGGGCCGGGATGCTCGCCGCCCCGGCCTGG
>JBBDTK010000075.1:0-6416 GCA_040904405.1 Solirubrobacterales bacterium
GGCGGCGGCCGCGATCGCGGCCGGGTCGCCGTCGAAGAGCTCGAAGCCGCGGTGGCCGCCCAGGGTCTCGGCCCCGGTCTCGGCCCGGTCGCCGCGCCGGGCGACGGCCTGGGCGCCGATCCGCACCCGGGTGCGGTCGTCGCCGCTGAGCAGACCCTCGGAGTTGGCGACCACGACCTCGCGGCGCGCCTCTGCGTAGGAGGCGCTCAGCTGGGCCACCTCGGCGCCGGCTGCGCGGCCGCGCTGGTCGAGCTCGCGCAGCAGCTCCGCCTTGCGCTCGGCCGCAACCTCCCCCGGCGGGCGCTCGACCGGCAGCGGCGCGGGCGCCTGCGCGCGCAGCGGGCGCGGCTCGGCCCGCTCGCCGCGCAGCGCCCCGGCCGCCTCGGCGGCGGCCCGCTCGAGGTCTGCCGGGTCGAGCCCGTCGACGTGGGCGAAGTAGGTCGTGCCGCCGCTCAGCACCCGCACCCCGGCCCCCTCCTCGCTACCCGACTGCACCGCCTCGATCCGCGACTCGTCGATCGCCATCGTCGTCCCGGCGCGCCGTTCGACGTAGACCTCGGCGAACTCGCCGCCGGCGGCCAGGGCTCGCGCCAGCACCCGCTCGGCGATCTCGCGGTCGAGCAGCGCGCCCGGGGCGCTCATCGCTTTTTCGCCGGCCTCCCGGCGACCTCGATCAGCCTGCCCGCGGCGACGAACAGCTCGCCGCCGATCTCGGAGTCGACCGCGTGGTCCTCGGCCCGGCCGCCGGCGAAGTGGAGGCGGGCGAAGGGGCGGCGCAGGGCGCGGCGGCGGCGCACGTAGGCGGCGGCCTCGTCGGCGTAGCCGGAGACGCGGTCGAGCAGCACCCGGTGGGGCTTGGGCGCCATTTAGTGCCCGGCCCGGCCGTCGCCGCCGGCGGCGAGGTCGCGCAGCAGCGAGCGCAGGTCGAAGAAGGTCAGCGAGGCGAGCGCGAAGCGCTCGGTGACCGCGACCGCCGCCAGGCCGGCGTGGCGCAGGGCGAAGACCTCGCCCTGCTCGGCGCCGATGTGGACCTGCTCGACCGGCTCCTCCCCGGCCCGGTCGGCGACCTCGAGCAGGGTTGCCGCGTCCTCGCCCCAGCGCTCCGGCTCGCCGCTGGCGGCGAGCACGGCGCCACCGGCGCCGAGGATCGCGGCGCCGCGCAGGTCCGGCGACATCTCGGTCAGGAACTCGATCGCGGCCGCGGCGGCGGCGGCCGAAGGGGACCCTGTCGCGGCAGCGTCGGGCATCTGCGTGAAAATAGCGGTCGATGCCCCTGGCCCGCGCCTCCTGGATCGCCGTCGTCGCCGTCTGCGCCGTTTCCGCGGTCCTCTTCGCGATCAGCGGCTACACCGGCTACACGGTCACCGTGATCGCCGTCGGCCTGGCCGCCGCGGTGAATCTCCTGCCCGGCCCCTGAGCGCCAGGCGCCCGCCGCGCAGGCCTATGGCTGCGGGTGCGAGGCGTCCTCGAACTCGCGGAAGAGCCCAGTGACGACGAAGGCGACCTGCTCGCCGATGTCGACCGCGTTGTCGCCGATCCGCTCGATAGCCCGCGCCGCCAGCATCATCGTCATCGCCCACTCGCGCCGGTCGGCGTCGTCGCCGATCTCCAGCGCCAGACCGAAGCACTCGCGGTTGAGGTCGTCGACGACGTCGTCCTGGCGGACCAGGTCGCGCGCCATCTCGACGTTGCGGTCTTCGAAGGCGCGCTTGCACTGGCCGATCAGGGTCCGCGCCTGCCCCCCCATCGCCAGGATCAGCTTCACCATCTCCTCGTCGGCGGGCGGCTCGTTGCCGGTCAGCGGGATCAGCTTGCAGACGTTGACGCACTGGTCGCCCATCCGCTCGACGTTCTTGAGGATGTGCAGCAGGGCTGAGATCAGCCGCAGGTCGGTCGCCACCGGCGACTGCGTGGCGAGCAGCGCGATCAGGCCCTGGTGGACCTCGAGGTAGCGGCCGTCGATCCGGTCGTCGTCGGCGATCACCATCTGCGCCAGCTCGACGTCCTGCTGCTCGACCGCTTCCATCGTGCGGGCGAGCGCGGCGCTGACCAGGTCGAGGCCGCCGAGGGCGCTCGCCTCCAGCTGCTCCAGTTCCTGCTGGTAGTGGATCCTGGTTTCCTCGGCCATCGTCGCCGCTACCCCACCTTGCCCGAGACGTAGTCCTCGGTGCGCTTGTGCGCGGGGTTGGTGAAGATCTTCTCGGTCTCGTCGTACTCGACCAGGTGGCCCCAGCGGTTGTCCTCGTCGGCATCGAGCTCGACCATCAGGAATGCGGTCCGGTCGGAGACCCGCGCCGCCTGCTGCATGTTGTGGGTGACGATCACGATCGAGAACTCCTCCTTCAGCTCGATCATCAGGTCCTCGATCTTGCCGGTCGAGATCGGGTCCAGGGCCGAGCAGGGCTCGTCCATCAGGATCGTGTCCGGCTGCACGGCGATGCAGCGGGCGATGCAGAGGCGCTGCTGCTGGCCGCCGGAGAGGCCGAAGGCGTTGCTGTCGAGGCGGTCCTTGACCTCCTCCCAGAGGGCGGCGCTGCGGAGCGCCGACTCGACCGTCTGGTCGAGCCCCTCCTTGTTGCCGAGGATGCGCGGGCCGAAGGCGACGTTGTCGTAGATCGACTTCGGGAAGGGGTTCGGTTTCTGGAAGACCATCCCGATCAGCTTGCGCACCTGAACCGGGTCGACGCTCGGCCCGTAGAGGTCCTCGCCGTGGTAGAGCAGCCGGCCCTCGACTTCGGCGCCGGGGATCAGGTCGTTCATCCGGTTGAGGCAGCGCAGCAGGGTGCTCTTGCCGCAGCCCGACGGCCCGATCAGGGCGGTGATGTCGTTGCGGTGGACGTCCAGCGAGATCTCCTTGACCGCGGCGACGCCGCTGTAGCGGACGCCGACGCCCTTCAGCTCGAAGACCTTCTCGCGCAGGCCGGCGGCGTGCGCCTGGAACTCCTGCGGCCGCACCGCGATGCCGGCCCGACCGGCGGCCGCCTCACGGGCCTCGCGCCGGCTCTCTGCCCTGCTCTCGTCTTGCGCCATCTGCTCGTTCACTCTATTCCCCCTACCAGCGCTGCTCGTAACGATTTCGTAGCCAGATCGCGAAGGAGTTCATCAGCAGGATCACGCCGAGCATGACGACGATTCCCGCCGCCGCCAGCACGTGGAACTCGGGCTGGGCCTGCTTCGCGTTGTTGAAGATCATCACCGGCAGCGCCGTGTAGCCGTTGTCGCCGAAGACGGTCGGGTCGAAGGTGACGAAGGTCGCCGCGCCGACCAGCAGCAGCGGCGCGGTCTCCCCCGCGGCGCGGGAGACGGCGAGGATCACCCCGGTGGCGATGCCGGGGACCGCCGCCGGCAGCACCTGGCGGCGCACCGTCTGCCAGCGCGTCGCCCCGAGCGCGAACGAGCCCTCGCGGATCGAGGGCGGCACCGCCCGGATCGCCTCGCGGGCGGCGATGATCACCGTCGGCAGGACGAGCAACGAGAGCGTGATCGAGCCGGCGAAGAGGATGAAGCCGAGGTCGAGCGGGCCGCGCACGATGAAGGCGAGCCCGAGGATGCCGTAGACGATCGAGGGGACGGCCGCCAGGTTCTGGATGTTGAGCTCGACCACCCGGTTCCACCACTTCGTCCTGTCGGCGTACTCCTCGAGGTAGATCGCCGAGCCGACGCCGATCGGCACCGTCATCACCAGCACCCCGCCGATCAGCAGGATCGTGCCGTAGATCGCGTTGGCGTAGCCGGCCGTCTGCGGCGAGATCCGCGAGGCGGAGTTGGTCAGCAGGTCGAGGCTGAGCATCGAGCGGCCGTCGATCGCGGCGTCGAGGATCAGCGCCGCCAGACCGAGCAGCGCCAGGCCGAGCGCCAGCAGCAGGAGGGCGAAGAAGATCCGCCCCTTGATGATGTCTTTCAGCGGCTGTCCGCTGAGGATCGCGGCCCGGGTCACCGACCGGGCGCCGGCCGCGGCGAGCCGGGTTCGCTCCGCCTGCGGTCCCAGCGCGGCCATCAGTCGTAGGCCTCGTGGAAGCGGCGGACGAGCCTGATGCTGATCATGTTGAGGACCAGGGTCATCAGGAAGAGCAGCAGCCCGACGGCGAAGATCGTGTAATAGGTGACGGTGCCGGTGGCGATGTCGCCGGTCGCCGTCTGGCCGATGAAGGCGGTCATCGTCTGCACCGACTCGGTGAAGCCGAGGGTCAGGTTGGGGCTGGCGCCGGCGGCCAGCAGGACGATCATCGTCTCGCCGACCGCCCGCGAGGTCGCCAGCACGATCGAGGCGACGATCCCCGACAGCGCCGCCGGGAAGACGACCCGGGTGGCGACGCGCATCTTGGTCGCGCCGAGGCCGTAGGCGGCCTCGCGCAGGCCGGTCGGCACCGCGGACATCGCGTCCTCGGAGAGCGAGGCGATGATCGGCACGATCATCAGCCCGACCGCGAGGCCGGCGACTCCGGCCGCCTGCGGGCCGGACCAGGGCAGAAAGGGCAGCAGGTCTTCGAGCAGCGGCCGCATGAAGAAGAGGGCGAAGAAGCCGATCGCCACCGTGGGCACGCCGGCCAGCACCTCGAGCGTCGGCTTGATCGTCTTGCGCGCCCGCGGGCTCGCGTACTCGCTCAGGTAGATCGCCGCCCCCAGCCCCAGCGGGATCGCGACGAACAGGCCCCAGAAGCTCGTCACCATGGTCGCCAGCACGATCGGCAGGACGCCGAACTCGGGCGGGGTGAAGGTCGGCGCCCACTCGGTCCCGAAGAGGAAGTCCTTGAGCGAGACCTGGCCGAAGAACTCGATCGACGGCTCCAGCAGCGAGATCACGATCGCCGTCGTGGTCACCACCGAGAGCAGCGCGCAGAGGCCGAGCATCGCCTCGATCGCCTTCTCGCCGTAGCGCGGCGAGGGCGCCTGCAGCGATCGGGACGGGCCCCCGCCCCTCCCGATAGCCCTCGAGGCGCCTATCGCATCTCGTGCCTCCATCGGCGCGCGGTGGGGCCTCTCAGCCTTCCACCAGCGAATCGACCTTCCGCTGCGACGCTTCCTTCTGCGCTTCGGTCATCGGCACGAACGTCGCCGCTCCGGTGATCGGGTCGTTTTCGGCGATGTAGAAGGTGAGGAACTCGAGGACCTCCTGCTTCTGCAGCGCTTCCCCGCTCGGGTAGACGAACAGGCCGCGGCCGAGCGGGACGTAGCTGCCGTCCTGCACCGTCTCGATCGTCGCCGCGACGCACTCGCCGCTCTCGGGGTTCTCGATCTGCAGCGGCTTGACTTTGCCCGCCGACTCCTCGACGTAGGAGTAGGGGACGTAACCGAGCGCCCACTGGTCCCCGGCGACGCCGTTGATCACGCCGTTGTCGTCCTCGCCGATGTTGTTGTAGTTGGAGCGGGTCACGCCCTCCTCGCCGTTGATCGCTTCGGTGAAGTAGTCGAACGTGCCGGAGTCGGTGCCGGGGCCGTAGAGAGCCATGCTCTCGTCGCCGACATCCGCTTCGAGGCCCTTGACGTCGCCCCAGCTGTCGACCTTGGATCCCCTGTCCCAGATCTGGCTGACCTGCTCGACCGTCATGCACTCGACCGGGTTTTCGGGGTTGACGACCACTGAGAGCGCGTCGTTGGCGACCTGGACCTCCTCGAACTCGATCCCGTTCGATTTGCAGGCCGCGATCTCGTCCTCCTCGATCGGCCGCGATGCGTCGGAGATGTCGGTCTCGCCGGCGCAGAACTTCTCGAAGCCGCCGCCGGTGCCCGAAGTCCCGACCGTCACTTTGACCCCCGACTCCGCCTCCTGGAACAGCTCGGCCGCCGCCTCGGAGAGGGGGGCCACGGTGCTCGAGCCGTCGATCCGGATCGTCCCCGAGAGATCGCCTCCCCCGCCACCGCCGTCTTCGCTGTCGCCGCAAGCCGCCACTCCAAGTGCCAGGACTGACACGGAGGCGACGATGATGAGCCATCTAGAGCTGGTCACTCTGTCTCCTTCTCGTCATTTTCACTCCGGGCGGCCACAGCGGCCAGCCTCGCGTCAGCCTCTCAGTGGGCTACGGACAGCTTGTTACGCGGCTGTGTCGAAGGTGTGAAAGAAGTGTGAACCTCGGCCGGCTCGGGGTCGAAGCGGTAGCCGACGCCGAAGTGGGTGTGGATGTAGGTCCAGCCGGGCGAGAGCCGCTCCAGCTTCTGACGCAGCTTGCGGATGAAGACGTCGACCGAGCGGTCGCCGTGGGCCATCGCGTATCCCCACACCCGCTGGTAGATCGCCTCGCGCTCGAACACCTGGCCGGGCGAGTCGGCGAGCAGCTGCAGCAACTCGAACTCGCGTCGGGTCAGGTCGAGGCTGAGTTCGCCGACGTAGGCCTGGAAGCGATCGGAGCGGATCTCCAGCTCGCCGGCCACGACCGGGCCGGCTTCGGCCTGCGGCCGGGCGCGGCGGCGGCGGCGCG
>JBBDTK010000076.1:0-6302 GCA_040904405.1 Solirubrobacterales bacterium
ACCGGGCCGGCTTCGGCCTGCGGCGGGGCGCGGGGGCGCCGGCGCGAGACCGCTTCGATCCGGGCGATCGCCTCTTCGGGATGGCAGGGCTTGGTGATCCAGTCGTCGATCCCGAGCCGCAGGCCGCGGACCCGCTGGGCCACGGTCGAGCGCTCGGTGCAGACGACGACGCCGAGGTCGGGCAGCATCCCGCAGACCCGCTCCAGGTAGGCCCAGGCGTCCTCTCCCAAAACGGTCGGGTCGATCAGCAGCGCGTTCAACTTCATCGCCACCAGCTCCTCCGGCGGGATCGCCCCGGCGAGGGTGCGCTGCTGCCAGCCGGCGGCCTCGGTGCGCTTGGCCAGCACGGTGACGAAGCCGCTGTCGTCGTCGACGACGGCCAGCCTGATGGTCTCGGACGGCTTGGCCAAAGCGGGACCCAGTCTAGAAGGTCGCCGGACGGATCCCGGTGGCGATGATCAGCAGGATCGCGGCGCCGGCCGCGTAGCGGTAGTAGACGAAGGGGGCGTAGGACATCGTCCTGACGAGGCGGAGCAGGAAGGCGATCGCCAGGTAGCCGGAGACGGCGGCGGCGATCGTGCCGACGACCATCGGCCCGGCGACGCCCCCCGGCAGGCCCTCGCCGACCGCCTCGAATGCCGAGAAGACGGTCGCCCCGAAGACGATCGGGATCAGCATCAGGAAGGAGAAGCGCGCCGCCGCGTCGCGGTCGAGCCCGAGGTAGCGGGCGGCGGTGATCGTGATTCCAGAGCGCGACGTGCCCGGGGCGAGGGACAGCACCTGGGCGAGGCCGATGTAGAGGCCGTCCTTGATCCGCGAGCCCTCGAGCGCCCTGCGCTGCGGCAGGCGGTCGGCGTGGAGGAGCAGGGCGCCGAAGAAGATCAGCTGCAGCGCGATCATCCAGGGCTCGCCGAGGTGCTCGGCGATGAAGTCGGCGCCGAGCCCACCCGCGATCACCGCCGGGACCGTGCCGATCGCGATCGCGATCGAGAGGCGCTGGTCCGGCGTCTCGATCCGGCGTCGCCCGAACACCTCGAGAAAGCCCCGCGTCAGCGCCACGACCTCGCGGCGGAAGTAGCCGACCGCGGCGATCAGCGTGCCGGCGTGGAGGGCGACGTCGAAGGTCCTGTGAAAGTCCGGGTGTTCGCGCAGGAAGGTGTAGTCCTGCAGCCAGGGGACGACGATCAGGTGGCCCGAGGAGGAAATCGGCAGGAACTCGGTCAGCCCCTGGACGATGCCCAGCAGCAGGGCCTCTAGCTCGGACATGGCGGCGCATCCTACGCAAGCGCGGGGGCGCTGCCGAGCCGCCCTGCGGGTGCGCTAGATTGCCCGGCGTGAGGCGGCCCTCCCGCAGCTCCCGCATCGCAGCGGCGCTGAGCGCCGCGCTGACGATGCTGCTGCTGGCCGCGCCGGCGGCGCTGGCCGAGAACGGCGAGGGCCTGGCCGGCCGCGTCACCGACAAGACGATCACCTTCTTCTGCTTCGGCGTGATCGCCTTCTTCGCGATCTTCGTGATCGTGATGTCGCTGATCCAGGGCCGGCTGGAGAAGCGCAAGGAAATGCGCCACGCCGACCTCCAGCGCCTGCGCTGACGAGGCCCAGGGGACGCCGGGCGGCGTCCTCAGTCGCTCGCGTGCGGAGCACGCCACGCTCCCTGCGCCCTTGCCCACCGCCCCCTGGGCCTCGTCAGTTCAGTTTGAACCCACTGAGCAGGCGCTTCTCGCTCTCGCCGTCGATCTTGGCCGCCACTTCGACCTGACCCTCGAGCGGGGTGTCGCGGATCTTGGTCGCCAGCAGATCGTCGACCTGGAAGATCCCGGCCGAGTTGTTGAGCTCGATCTCGATCCGCACCGGGCGCTCCGCACCGGCCTCGATCCGCACCTCGTCGACCGCCGCCGCCGAGATCGAGTGGATCCCCTCCTGGCCTGCCTCGAGCGGGATCCGGGTCCGACCCTGCGCCATGTCGAGCGCGTCGGCGACCCGCACCACCCCCGCCTCGAGCGTGTAGGGCTGGCCGCGGCGGCGGTGGCCGATGATCGCGTGCAGGATCTCCGACGCGACCACCGTGCGGCGCGGCTCGCGGTAGGGGCCGGCAAGCAGCCGCTCCAGGGCGCCGCTGGCGAGGAAGAGGCTGTAGGCCTCGTGGTCGGCGCGGTGGATCGACATCCCGACGTCGTGCAGCAGGGCGCCGCCGGCGACGACCACCTCGGCGTCGCGCTCGGAGAGCCCGTGGTCGGCGACGACGGCCGGCTCCACGCCGGCCTTGACCAGCAGCCGCAGCAGGCGCAGGGCGACGTTGAGGACGATCTGGGTGTGGACCCAGGAGTGGTCCGACATGCCCAGCCGTTCGGCGTGGACCTGGGCCATGTACCACCAGGCCCGCACCTGCTCGTCGCCGTTGACCGCCTCGAGGAACTGCTCCAGCTTGCGATTGCCGCGGGTCGGCGCCCGCACCTTCGCCTCGGCTATCGCCTCCTGCAGCGGCTTGCGGCTCGGACCCTGCGGATCGGGGGCGGGAACGGCCTCGTCGCTCACGGGGCCATCGTACGAGAGGGTCAGGTCAGCCGCAGACCGGCCAGGGGCTGGAGCCCGACTGGGCGTAGAGCAGGGCCGCCCGGTAGTCCTGCTCTTCCTCGGATGCAGCGGCGGGATCGCCGGAGCCGCCGACCGAGGCCCAGGTTTCGAAGCTGAACTGGTACTTGCCGCGGTAGCTGCCGTCGGCGGAGACGATCGTCGGGTCGCCGCCGGACTCGCAGGAGGCGATCGCCTCCAGGGTGGCGATCGAGACGCCGCCGGGCAGGGTCGCGGAGCCTTCGCGGCGGGCGCGGGCGCGGCGGGCGCGGCGGGGCCGGGGGGGGGGGCGGACGCGCTGCCTGTGGGCGCGGATCGTGCGCTGGAAGCGCTCGACCGGGCGGGTCAGCGCGGTGATCTCGGCGGGCTCGAGGCCGGCTAGGCCCGGGCGACCGTGGTCACCGCCACCCTCACCGGGGGCCGCCAGGGCGACCGCGGGCACGGCGAGAGCGATGAGCAGGGCAGGAACGGAATATGTGCGTTTTGTGAGCAAGCGCGGAACCGTGGCGAAACCGCCACCGCCGCTCGGTGAGCGCGGTCACAGACCTCACATACGCGTGCCGATCCGCACTTGCTCAGGCATAACCGCGCCTCTCGCGTCCCCTCCCTGCACGCGATCCTGCGAGCGGTGTCGCATAGCGGCCGAGAGTGCGAACGCCGCGGCCGGGGCGCCGGGTCCGCCATGATCCCCGCATCGACGGCCAGCCCCCCACCTCGCGCCTGCTGCTCGCCTGCCCCGACCGGCCGGGGCTGATCGCCGCCGTCAGCGGCTTCCTCGCCGCGGCCGGGCGCAACATCCTCGACGCCGACCAGCACTCCAGCCGCGAGGGGCGCTTCTTCATGCGGATGGCCTTCGATCAGGCTCCGGAGGCCGAGCGCGAGCCGCTCTACCGCCGCTTCGAGCAGGAGATCGCGGGGCCGCTGGGGATGGACCACCGCTTCGCCGAGTCGAGCCGGCGCAAGCGGCTGGCGATCATGGTCTCGCGCGAAGACCACTGCCTCTCCGACCTGCTCTGGCGCTGGCGCAGCGGCGAGCTCGGCGGCGAGGTCGTCGCCGTCGTCTCCAACCACCCAGACCACGCCGCGCAGGCGATGACCAGGTATCCGGCGACGTAGAGGTTGATGAGACCTCCTGGGGCGGGACACCCTCGCAACAAGGGCATGAACAAGTCGGAGGCCGCTCGATTCCGCGAAGCCAAGACGACGATTCTCAGATGGTCGAGCGCGAAGGCCGGCGGCTGCGCGTCATTTCCTCGCGCCGTCTTCGGCAACCTGAAAACGGGGATGCGGGGCGCCTACAGGCCGTGTCCGACCGCTGGATTCAGTCCTACCTGGACAGGTATGCGTGGCGCTACAACACTCGCAGGAAGCCGGAGGGCTCTTCGAGCAAACTGCTACAAAGAGCCGCCCGGTAAGACGAGGAAGCGGCCGGGCCTCTCAGGTCAAGCACCGCAATGTGCGGTCTATATTCCTAGAGAGGGCGGAACTGCAATGTGCGGTCCTCCCGGCTGCTAACGGCAGCGTAGCGCAAGATTTGGGAATTGACTACCCCCGGGAGGAGTCTTGTACTCACTTTACCTTGACGGATCTGGCACCCACGGCGGCAGCCCAGTTTTCATCCTGGCCGGCGTCGCGGTTCACGAGCAGGACACCTACCACCTCCAGAAGCGCTTCGAGGCCCCGCTGAAAGCTCTGCCCGCCGGGCTCGATTCGCGCGATTTCGAGCTTCACGCAGCCGAGATGAAGAACCCGAATGCTGCCAAGGGCAGCCGATGGCAGGGCATCCCCTGGCCGATTCGTCGTCGCATCCTTCAAGGAGGTTATCGGGCGCTGGAGAGCTATCAGTGCATTGATAACTCGAATCCCCCCGCCTTCATCGGTGCGGTGGTCGAGCGTTCGTACCGAGACTACGAAGAGCGAGCGTGGGAGCAGGTCCTCCACAAGTTCGATGAAATGCTCGCGCGCCAAGGAAAGCTGATGGGAGAACATCAGCGCGGGATCGTCATTCACGACCGGAGCAGCACGGAGAAACGAGTTCAAAGCTGGGCCGACAAGTGGCGGCAGCTTTCAAGTCGAATCGGGACGCTCACCCATATGACCGATGTGCCCTTCTTTTCCGACTCCCGTGCGAGCCGCCTCCTCCAGTCTGCGGACTTCGTCGCCTGGGCGCTGTGGCGCTACTACGGCGTCCGCGCGCGAGACGAGCAATGGATCAAGCCGCTCTGGGGACAGTTCGACACCCTGGGCGACGGAAAATTCCATAGTCTCATTCACGTGAGCCGCGCCTATCGATTGGGGCAATGCGCGTGCCCACCTTGCACAGCGCGCCCAGCGAAATCGAAAACCGTTCAGGCCGCTGGGAGAGCAGCCTCCTAGCTATAGCTATCCCCGCCCGCTCGTCTCGTTCACCATGCCGAACAGGGACTGGGTCAACAGTCCGATCGCCTTCTGCGGCGGCCGAGAGTGCGAACGCCGCGGCCGGGGCGCCGGGTCCGCCATGATCCCCGCATCGACGGCCAGCCCCCCACCTCGCGCCTGCTGCTCGCCTGCCCCGACCGGCCGGGGCTGATCGCCGCCGTCAGCGGCTTCCTCGCCGCGGCCGGGCGCAACATCCTCGACGCCGACCAGCACTCCAGCCGCGAGGGGCGCTTCTTCATGCGGATGGCCTTCGATCAGGCTCCGGAGGCCGAGCGCGAGCCGCTCTACCGCCGCTTCGAGCAGGAGATCGCGGGGCCGCTGGGGATGGACCACCGCTTCGCCGAGTCGAGCCGGCGCAAGCGGCTGGCGATCATGGTCTCGCGCGAAGACCACTGCCTCTCCGACCTGCTCTGGCGCTGGCGCAGCGGCGAGCTCGGCGGCGAGGTCGTCGCCGTCGTCTCCAACCACCCAGACCACGCCGCGCAGGTCGAATCGCTCGGCCTCCCCTACCACCACCTGCCGGTCGCGCCGGGGGAGCGCGAGGCGGCCGAGGAGCGGGCGCTCGAGCTGCTCGCCGGAGTCGATCTGCTCGTCCTCGCCCGCTACATGCAGGTCCTCTCGGCCGATTTCCTGCGCCGCCTCGACGCCCCCGCGATCAACATCCACCACAGCTTCCTGCCTGCCTTCGTCGGCGCCGACCCCTACGCCCGCGCCCACGAGCGCGGCGTCAAGCTGATCGGGGCGACGGCGCACTACGTCACCGAGGAGCTCGACGCCGGGCCGATCATCGACCAGGACGTGACCAGGGTCAGCCACCGCGACGAGATCGAAGACCTGATGGGGATCGGGCGCGACGTCGAGCGCCTCGTCCTCGCCCGCGCGGTCAAGGCCCACCTCGACGACCGCGTTCTGCTCGACGGCGACCGCACGATCGTCGACTACTTCGGCCGTGCGGTGTCGGTGCTCGACCGCAGCTCGGGGCGCGTCGTCGTCCAGGGCGAGGACGAGCACCTCGTCCACGAGGCCGCCTACCTCTTCGTCCTCTCCCGCGCCGGCGAGCACCTCGACCGTATCGGGCTGCTGCGCCTGCACGCCCTGGGACTGGCCGGCGCGCAGGGCGCCGTCGCCGTCATGCTGCCCTCCGGCGGTGGGAAGAGCACGCTCGCGCTGCGGGCACTGCGAGCCGAGGGCGTCAGGCTCCTCTCCGAGGACGCACCCCTCCTCGACCGGCGCGGCAGGCTGCACCCCTTCCCGCTGCGGATCGGCGTGAACGCGACCGACGCGGAGCTCCTGCCGGAGGGCCAGGTGCGCCG
>JBBDTK010000077.1:0-6131 GCA_040904405.1 Solirubrobacterales bacterium
CGTGTGGTCGCGGACCTGGGTGAGGCCGGGACGGGTTTACTCATCGATCTAGGTCAGAGGCCACGCTGCACACCAATGCCGGGGAGATCGTGCTCGAGCTGCACGACTCCGACGCCCCGAAGACGGTGGAGAACTTCCGCAAGCTCGCCGCCGACGGGTTCTACGACGGGCTGGCCTTCCACCGCGTGATCCCCGACTTCATGATCCAGGGCGGCTGCCCGGAGGGGACCGGCCGCGGCGGGCCGGGCTACACCTTCGAGGACGAGATCAACGAGCACAGGATCGTCCGCGGCGCGCTGGCGATGGCCAACGCCGGGCCGAACACCAACGGCTCGCAGTTCTTCGTCGTCACCACCGAGGCGGCGGCGTGGCTCGACGGCAAGCACACCGTCTTCGGCCGGGTCAAGGACGGCATGGATACGGTCGACGCGATCGAGCGCACCGAGACCGACGGCTCGGACCGCCCGGTCGAGCCGCAGAAGATCGAGCGGGTCGAGCTCTCCGACTAGTTGCCCCCACGAAGCCGAGACCGCACTTACCCGCCTCATAGGCGGGTAAGTGCGGTCTCGGCTTCTACACTTGCCGAGCGGCCCGGTCGGGCGGGTCGGGCCCGGACTGCAGTTCGTCGAAGCGCCGGGTCGGCAGCCGGCGGGTGAACCAGAGGGAGACGAGGACGAGGAAGGCAGCGAAGAGGAAGGCCGTCTTCAGAGCGGTCAGCTGCGCGTCCTCGTAGTTGTCGACCAGGGCGTCGACTTCCCCGCCGCCGAGCCCGGCCGCGGTGGCGCCCTTGCGCACCTGCTCGGAGGCGAGGAAGCTGCCGCCGGCGCTGAGCCTGACCTGGACCTGCTCGTCGACCTGCTTGGAGATCGCCGGGTCCGATCCGACGTTGCCCGAGAAGGCGGTGACCAGGCCGCTGATCACGATCGCTCCGAGCAGCGCCGTGCCGAGCGAGGAGCCGAGCTGCTGGGCGGTGTTCTGCATCCCGCCGGCCTCGCTGCGGTCGGCGTCGCCGGCGGCGGACTGGACCACGTTGCCGAGCTGGGAGACGATCAGGCCCATGCCGACGCCGAGCACGCCCATCGCGATCAGGAAGGCGCTGTTGTCGAGCTCGGGCTCGATCGTGCCGAGCAGCAGCAGCGTGGCGGCGAAGGTGACGAGCAGCCCGGCCCGGACCAGGGTGCGGGGCGGAAAGCGCGAGGACAGGGCCGAGCCGGCGATCGCGGTGAGGAAGAGGCCGACCGACGCGGGCAGCATCCGCACGCCGGTTTCGAGCGCGTCGAGCCCCTGGACGATCTGGAGGAAGAGCGGAATCGTGAAGAAGATCCCCATCAGGACCAGGTTCTGGGCGAGCAGCATCGAGACCCCGCCGCGCAGCGCCGGGATCGAGAAGAGCCGGAAGTGGACCAGCGGGGCCAGCTCGCGCAGCTCGCGGCGGCGCTCCCAGGCTCGGAACCCGGCCAGCGCCAGCGCCCCGGCGGCGATCACGAACGGGGTCAGCGAGAAGCCGAAGGGCTCGACAGGTGAGTTGAGCGGCTTCAGCCAGCCCCAGTTGCTCGCCTGCAGGACGCCGAAGACGATCAGCGCCAGGCCGGAGGCCGAGAGCACGCTGCCGACCCAGTCGAGTCGAGGCGAGTTGTCCTCCCTCTCCGGCTCGCGGATCAGCCGCGTGCCGAGCAGGATGCCGATCGCCACCACGACCTCGCCGACGAACACGAGGCGCCAGGTGAAGTCGGTCGTCATCCAGCCGCCGAGGATCGGCCCGACCGCGATCCCGGCGCCGGCGACGCCGCCGAGGACCCCGTAGGCGATCGCCCGGTCGCCGCCCCGGTAGTTGGCGGCGACGAGGGCGACCAGGGCCGGCAGCACCAGCGCCGCGCCGATCCCCTCGAGGATCGACCAGCCGAACATCAGCGAGGGAACGCTCCAGGAGGCGGCGGTGAGGCCCGAGCCGACGCCGTAGATGCAGAGGCCGATCGCGAAGGCGCGCCGCCGTCCCCAGAGGTCGCCGAGCTTGCCGCCGGTCAGCATCAGGCCGGCCATCACCAGGGCGTAGAGGGCGATCACCATCTGGATCGTGGTCACCGTCGTGTCGAAGTCCTCGACAAGGTCGGAGATCGCGACGTTCATCACCGCCTGGTCGAGCACCATCAGGAACTGGGCGGTGGCGAGGACGGCCAGCACGCCCCACTTCGCCCGCCCGCCGCTGTTCATCGGGAATCCTCCGCCCGCCCGGTGCGGTTCGCCGCTTCCTCGAGGCGTTGCAGTCGGGCGGAGATCTGCTCGAGCTGCGCGCTCAGCGAGCCCTCGTCCGCAGCGGCGCCGGTGCGCCGTCGCGCCGCCTCGACCAGGGCGGCGGCGATCGAGGCGGTGACGACGGCGACGAAGCTGATCCCGCCGAGCATCACCACGCCGCCGATCACCCTGCCCTCCGTGTTGTGCGGGACGAAGTCGCCGTAGCCGACCGTGGTCACCGTCTGCAGCGCCCACCAGATCGAGATCCCGAGGTTGGGGAAGTCCTCGCGGTCGAGCAGGAAGGCCAGGGTCGCCGCGGCCAGCGTCAGCGACAGCGTGAACAGCGAGATGATCGCCGCGGCCCGCCGCGCCGTCAGCGGCGACGACAGCAGCCGGGTGACCAACCACCCCCGCCCATCGCCTCGGTCTCGCGAGGACACGCCAAGAGGCTAATCCCCCCACCGGCGGCGAATGGGGAGACCGATGTCGCTCGAGCGGAGGGGGGTGGTGTCCGGTTTCAGCACATGGGCGACACCTGCGTCAGGACATAGGAGACACCCGGAGGCATCTAACGGCTTTCAAGGCCGGGGGAGAAGGACGGTTTTCGGCTTGTCCAAGCCATCTGTCTGATCAGGGTGCCAGTCCGGGTGCCAGCCGCTGCATTTGCAGGCGTCAGGACTGCTCGGGGATCAGCGCGAGTCCATGCTTGTCCGCAGCTTCGCTCAGCTCGCGGTCCCAGCACACGAAGGCGATCTCCTCGTCCCTGGCGAGGGCAAGGGCACCGGCCAGGTGGACAGCATCGTACGCGCGCAGCGCGTGATCGCGGGCTACCTTGGCGGCAGCCTGGATCAGCGTGTCCGTCACTTCGAGAACGTCGAGAGCCGCCCAGATCGAATCCAACTCGTCCAGGGCAGAGCGGAGTTCCGCTGGCGAGAGTCGGTTGCCCTTTCGCATCCGCGTCACCGCCGAGGTGGCCTCGACATAGGCGATGCCGGTCGTGCGCGCGCCGTTGGCGTCGGCGTACGCAGAGCGGGCCAGGTCGCTGTCGGCCTCATCGACCAGCAGTTTGACCAGGGCGCTCGTATCGAGGTAGATGCTCAGCGACGTCCCTCGGAGACGTATTCGGACGCGCTTTTGCCGCTTCCGCGCCCCTTGACTGGTTTCGGCATGTAACGGGTTCCGTTGCCCGGCCTGACTTCGCCTCTGGCGATCATCGTCGCCAGGTGTGGCGGCGTCTCCGTCGAAACGATCTGAGCGACAGGCTTGCCACGCCGAGTGACCGTGATCGGCTCACCGGCCTCGACCCGATCGATGATCTCGCTGGTCCCGTTCTTCAGCTCGCGTATTCCGACCGTCCTACTCATGTGGCTACATAATAGCTACAGGTTGCTACAAGTCAAACCGCTATGACGATCTGAGCCGCCCCCACCAGCTCGCCCAGCGCCTCCTGGATCTGCGGTGGGAGTGGGCTCTCAGGCGGCTGTGCGCTCGTAGCGACCTTCGGCGCGGGTACCTTCTTCATGGCGGTTCCTCCTGTTTCGAGTGGACTTCTGACACCCCGCACGCTTCCAACGGAAGCGGACGAGGCGGGAGGGACCGCCGTTCAAAGTTCTACGAGGTCTCGGACAACCTCAGCGGCTAGGTGACCCGGAGTCAATCTTGCCACTTCCGTACTTCGAGTTCTTGATGGAGCGCAGCCAGAGAGGCCACCGCGATGACAGGTTGGCTGCACGTGCCTTGGAGTATGCGAGCGAGCGAATTGAGGAGGTCTTAGAAGAGGAGCCCGATGACCATCAGGAGCCTCTACATCGGGCAAGATTGGCTCTTGACGATGCAAGACGTGCGCTATGAACCGCAGTCTTGGCTCAGAGCAGTCTCAAGCTTCCACGTGCTCGCCAGCGGGCACGTAGTGCTCTAGGACAGCCTCGTGATCGAGGGCAAAGGGAACGCCCTCCTCGGCCAGCTTGACGACCTCGGCGTAGGAGTCGCCAGCGGCAGACCAGCCCTCTACATCGGGGGACTCGGCCCACCAGCCGTCTGCCTCGTGGTGATAGATGACGCGCACGGTCTCCATAGTATCTCCAGTTCAGAGTAGCTTCACGGCCTCGTCCTCGGCAAGTCCCACATCTCGGGTGAGAATCTTGCGGACCAGGCCAGAGGGGATCGTCGCCTTGTCGTGGAAGGCGAAGGTCAGCGGTGGCCGCCCCGGTGCTTCCATGCGTCGGTGCGACCCGGACTGACGCGCGACGCGATAGCTGAGCGGCTTGCGTTCGAGGACGGCAAGCAAGCGCTTCGCTTTCATCGAGGGGAATTGGCTCACGGCTGGGCGACCCTAGCGCGGAACCCGGATCGTTCAATGTCGGTCTCTGCCGCGCCAGTCGGGTGCCAATCGGGTGCCAGTCGCGCACAGTCGGAATCGGATTCAGCCGGAGATAGCCGGAACGGTTAGCGGCCTTCCAGGGTCATCCCGAACGGCTCTAGCAAGCCAAATTTGGCTCCAAAACGGAGGGGGTGGGATTCGAACCCACGAGACACCCGAAGGCATCTAACGGCTTTCAAGGCCGCCGCATTCAACCGCTCTGCCACCCCTCCGGGTTTCGGACGGCATGTCGATGCTAGCCGCATACGTATGGACGAAAGGGCATCGAGTAAAAGGCGGGACGATGATTGGATACGGGAATGCGCCGGCTGATCGTCCTCGCCTCGGTCGTGGTCTTCTTCGACGTCGCCTTCTTCGCGGCGATCGCGCCGCTGCTGCCCGACTACGTCGACGCCCACGATCTCAGCAAGACCGAGGCCGGGGTGCTCGCCGCCTCCTACGCGGTCGGCACCCTGCTCGCTTCGCTGCCCGCCGGCCTTCTCGCCACCAGGCTGGGGCCGCGCCGGACCACGATCGGCGGCCTGCTGCTGCTCGGCCTCTCCAGCGTCGTCTTCGGCTTCGGCGAGAGCATCGAGCTGCTCGACTCCGCCCGCTTCGCCCAGGGCGTCGCCGGGGCGCTGATCTGGACGGGCGCCCTGGTCTGGCTGATCACCACGGCGCCGCCCGAGCGCCGCGGCGCGGTGATCGGGACGGCGCTTGGCACCGCGATCGCCGGCGCCCTGGTCGGTCCGGTTCTCGGCGCGGCCGCGGCTGAGATCGGCACCGAAGTCGTCTTCGGCGGAGTCATGGCCGCCTCGCTCGTGCTGGCGACCCTCGCCGCCCGCCTGCCCGAGGCCGGGCCGCCGGAGCGGCAGCAGCTGCGCGAGGTCGTGGCGACGATCCTCACCCGCCCGATCCTCACCGCCACCGCGTTCGTCGCCGTGCCCTCGCTGATGTTCGGCGCGGTCGGGGTCCTGGTGCCGCTGCGAATCGACGAGCTCGGTGGCGGCCATGTGGCGATCGCCGGCGGCTTCATCGCCGGCGCGGCGCTCGAGGCGGTGCTGGCGCCGCTCGCCGGCCGCTACTCCGATCGCGCCGGCCGCCGTGCCCCCTTCGTGCTCGGGATCGCGATCTGCGCCACGGCGATGGTCGGGATCGGCGTCGCCCAGGCCCTCGGGCCGATGCTCGCATCGCTGATCCTCGCCTCGCTCGGCGCCGGGATCTGCTTCGCGCCGGCGATGACGACGCTCTCGGAGGCCGCCGACGCGAGCCGCCTGCACCAGGGCTTCGCCGCCGGCCTCTCCAACATGGCCTGGGCCGCCGGGCAGAGCGCCGGGGCCCTCACCGGCGGGGCTCTCGCCGGCGCCGCCGGGTACACGATCCCCAGCCTCGCCGTCGCGGCGCTGCTCGTCGGCACCTCGCTCTACGCCGCGCGGGCGCTGGCCCCGCCGCTGGTCCGGCCGGCGGCGAGCCACTAGTACACGCATCCGGAAATTCAGATCGTTTCGGCGGCGTCTGGACGCACCTGACGCCACCCGTG
>JBBDTK010000078.1:0-6128 GCA_040904405.1 Solirubrobacterales bacterium
CCACGCCCGGCCACTCGCCAATCCGCGACGCCACTTACGGCCGGGAGCACTTAGGGCCAACACCCCGAAGCCCGCAGCCCGATCAGCTGCGCGACGGCCTCCGGGGGAGGGCATCCGCGCCCTCTCAACCCCTACCGCAGCCAGGTCCTGACGATCGCGTTGGCGAAGCCGAGCCCGTAGCGGACGACCGCCGGCTTCTTCGAGTGACCGTGCAGCCGCTTTGCGACGGTGACGGGGACCTCCCGCGCCGGCACGCCGCGCTTGATCGCCTCGATCATGAACTCGGAGGTGTGGAACTGCTCCTGGCGCAGGACGAGCAGGGGCAGGACGTTGGCGCGTACGGCGCGGTAGCCGTTGGAGCAGTCGCTGACCTTGGTCCGGGTGATGAAGGAGACGAGCCGGTTGAAGAAGACGATCCCGAGCTCGCGGGCGAAGGCGTTGCGGTCGGCCTCGCCGAGCACCCGCGAACCGTGCGCGACGTCGACTTCACCGTCGAGCACCGGCTTGACCAGGCGCTCCATCTCCGAGGGCAGGTGCTGGCCGTCGGCGTCGAGGGTGACGACGAGCTCGGCGCCCGACTCGACCATCAGCCGGTAGCCGGTGCGCAGCGCGGCGCCCCCGCCGCGGTTGATCACGTGGCGGGCGACGATCGCGCCGTGGCGGGCGGCGACGTCGCCGGTGCCGTCGCGCGAGCCGTCGTCGACCACCAGCACCGCCGTCTCCATGCCGCAGACCTCGCCCGGCATCAGGTCGAGCACCTGGCCGACGTTCTCGGCCTCGTCGTAGGCGGGGACGAGGATCGCGACCTTGCCGCGGAAGCGCTCCGGCAGCTTCGCCTGGCGGAACTCCTCCCAGGCCAGCCCCTCGAGCACGGCGGAGAGCTGGCTGGCGTTGCGGTCGCTCTGCGCCAGGGCGCGCAGGATCAGCAGGAAGAGGACGAAGATCGAGAAGACGGCGAGGCCGAGGATGCGGCCGCCGTTGCCCTGCTCGAACGAGAAGGCGGAGAGCAGCGCATCGGCGATCTCGGTGCCGGAGACGATCGCCAGGCCGAGCCCGGCGGCGAGCAGGATCAGGACGTCGACGTTGCGCAGCGAGCGCCGCCGCAGCAGCGCGAAGGCGACGATCGCGGCGGCGGCGAGCAGGCCCGTCGCGCGCAGCGCCGTCAGCTCGGCGGGGAAGATGCCTGTTTCGAGGACCATGGGCGGCTGGAGGATATGGCCGCGCCGGCTCGCGCGAGCGCCACGCCGGCGAGCGGGAAGACGATTGCCATCAGGATCTCGTTGCGCCGCGGCGCGGCCAGCGAGGCGGCGCCGACGGCGGTGACGAGGACGAGCGGGGTCGCCATCGCGACCGCCTCCCACCAGCGCCGGCGCAGCGCCAGCACGCCGAGGCCGGCGAGGCCGAGCAGGACGATCGAGACCTGGACGACCCGGCCGGCGGTGGCGCTCATCGCTTCGCCGACGCCGCTGCTCCACATTCGCCAGACCTTGCGCGCGGTCATCGCCGCGTAGCCGACCGGGTCCTCGCCGAGATAGCGATCGAGGTTCTCCCGGCCGACCTTGCCCAGCGCCTCGTCGCGCGGCAGCTGCGGGTGCCGCGCCGCGACCCGGTCGAACAGTGGCGTGGGGTTCACCCGGTCCAGCGCCTCCGAGCCCGGCGCCAGGTCGCGGCCCAGGTAGCGCTTCGCGAGAAGAGCCTTGACCCGCTGGTACTCGCCGTCGGCGGGCAGGTAGGTGCCGACGTACAGCGCCTTCCCCCCGCCGGTGGAGATCGGCACAGTGCGATCCAGGACGACCGCGTTGCGCACGGCCCAGGGCAAGATCGGTAGCAGCAGACCCGCGGCGAGCAGCGTTGCGGCGCCGAGACCGGGTCGCCAGCCGCGCTCGCGACCCACCCGGACCGCCGCCAGCCCCACGAACGCGATTCCCACCAGCAGGTACTCCGGCCTGATCAACGCGGTTGCTCCGAACAGCAGGCCAGGGACCAGCCATCGCAGGAGCGGAGGAACCGGGGGTGTCCCCTCGCGGAATTTGGGTGCGCGCGCTTCGCGCTTCGCACCGAAGGTCGAGCGCGGCTGCGCCGCGCCTACTTCAGATTGCATATCGCCGCTTCGCGACATTCCGGAGGGGACACCCCCGGTTCCTCCCCCCGAGGTGCGGTCCTCGCTGGCCCAGAGGAAGGCGAGGATGGCGGCGGGGAGGGTGAAGATCGCCGGCGGCTCGCTGAACAGGGCGCCGGTGGAGTGGATGAACGGGGGGTAGACGGCGACCCCGAAGGCGGCGATCAGACCGGCTACGTGTACCAGGCGGCAGTTGAGCCGGCACCCGAGCAGGTAGGCGACGACGATCGCCGCCAGCCCGAAGAGCAGCTCGACGATCCGAGCGGCGCCTTCGCGGGCGCCTCCGGTGGCGTAGAAGGCGGCGGCGTAGAGCAGGGGGGCGCCGGGCGACCAGTCGCTGGCGTCGCGGAACCCGGGCCCGCCGTAGCTGCCTTCCTCGTACAGCGCCTTGGAGAGGGCGAAGTAGGCGCGCGAGTCGTCGCCCGGCGTCGCCAGCGGCTCCGCCACCCGGTAGGCCCGCAGCCCGAAGCCGAGAACCAGGATCAGCGCCAGCAGGATCAGCGTCCTGCGCCCGTGTCGCTGCGGCAAGCCGCGCGCCCAATGCGAGATCCGCGCTCTCATCCCGGCTCAGGCTATCCGCGAGCGCCACCGGCAGAGCGCATCCGACTTTCACCCCACCAGGGTGTGGTCAATGTCGGATGCGCGTGCGAAGCCACGCGTAGGCGGCAGTTGCGCCGACGCCGGCCAGGGTCGCGATCAGCGGGATCGTCACCAGCGCCCGTCGCGGCGAGGCGACCAGCAGCGCCCCGACCGCCGCCGTCGAAAGCAGGATCGTCGCCAGCAGCAGCGCCTCCCAGCGACGGCGCCAGGCGAGCAGGCCGAGGCCGAGCGTCGCGAGCGCCAGCAGCGCCCAGTGGAAGAGCTCCCAGCCGGTCCGCTGCATCACCTCCCGCGGCCCATGCCCCCAAACCCGCCAGACCTTCGCCGCGACGAACCCGGCGTACTCGACCGGCTGCTCCGTCAGCGCATCCCACAGCCGCTCCCGCCCCATCCGACCCAGCGCTTTGTCCGTTTCCATGTCCGGATACCGCTGCCCCGCCAGCCCCCCCAGGATCTGCTCCAGCCGCACTGCGGAGAGAACCCGGTCCGTGAGTTCGTCATTTGTCTGACCAGGTGCGACAAAAGACGACCTCAGGCCTGCGTATTGCACGGCGAGCTTGCGGGTGAGACCGGGGTGACGATCCAGCACCTCGTGTCCGACCCGTTCGGGGTTGCCGCCCGAAGGCAGGTAGCTGCCGGCAAACAGCACCTGCCCGCCGCCGGTGGAGACCGGCACGAAGCGGTCGAGCACGACCGCGTTGCGCACGGTCCACGGCGCGACCACGACCGCTACGCCCAAGAGCATCACCAACGCTTGAGCCAACCCGATACGCCACTCATCCCACCCCCGACGCACAAGGATCACGACAGCTACCAACAAGGCGATCGCCAAATACTCCGGCCGAACCAACGCAAGCGATCCGAACAGCAGTCCCGACAGTAGCCATCCTCGCGCGGGTGGTGTGGGGAGGGGGTGCCGGGAGGACGCGGCGTCCTCTTTCTCGCCCCACCGGCGCACTCGGACGGCCGCCAACGGTCCAGGCGAGAAACCCAGCGCCCTCCCGGCACCCCCTCCCCGCGACAGGACCCGCGCGCCACGGCCATCGGCCCAAAGGGTTCCGAGCACCGCCCCGGATAACAGCGTCGCCGCCAGCGGCTCGCCCATGAGCATGCCCTGGTACTCGAGCAGGGCCGGGTAGATCGCGACCGCGCAGGCACCGATCAAGCCGGCAGGCGGACCAGAGAGCCGTCGCCCGATCAGGTAGGCGAAGAGCACAGCCAGGCCCCCGACCAGGGCCAGGACGAGCCGGACGAGCCGCTCGTGCTCACCGCCGGTCAGCGCGTAGATCCCGCCGACCAGCAGCGGCACCCCGGGCGAGTAGTTGCTGGCCGGCTGCGTCGCCTCTCGGCCGAGCGTGAAGCCATCGCCCGCGCTGAGGTCGCCGGCGATGCGCTCGTAGGCGACCGCGTCGTAGACCGGCGAGCGCCCGTCCCACGCCTCGGCCACGCGCAGCCCCAGGCCGAGCGCGAGGATTGCCACCAGCACGGCAAGCCCCGCCCGCCCACCGTTTCGCCCTGCAAGTCCCCTCATCCAGAGGATGCTATGTCGCCTCGCACTGCATCATTCACTCTGGTTTGGTTGAGTGTGCGGCCTTGCCGCGGTACTGCGACATCGTGATGAAGGGTGGAATCACCAGCGGTGTGGTCTACCCGCTGGCCGCGGCGGAGCTGGCCAGGGAGCACCACTTCCGCAACATCGGCGGCACTTCGGCCGGAGCGATCGCGGCGGCGGCGGTCGCCGCGGCCGAGCGCGGTTGCCGTAGCGGCGCCAAGCCCGACGCCTACGAAGACATCGCCAAACTACCCGCCGAGCTTGGCAGTGACCTGCTGTCGCTCTTCCAGCCGAGCTGGCGGATGCGCCCCTTCTTCGACACGATCCTCTCCGCCGGCGGTGGCAAGCTATTCAGGATCGCGGCGCTATTCAACGGCTTTCCGCTGGCGGCGCTGGCCGGCATGTTGCCGGGCGTCGGGCTGGTCGTGCTGGCATTGACGCTGCAGGGAGACGACGGCCTGCGCTATGCGGCGGTCGGCGGAGGGGCGCTGCTAGCACCCTTGGGCGCCATCCTTGCGATCGCCGCTTCGGCAATCCTGCGTTTGCGCGGCCTGCCCAAGTCGTACTACGGCATCTGCCTGGGCAACGATCGAGGCGAAAACGCGGAGAGGCCGCCGCTGACCCGATGGCTCGCCGACCTGTTGAACAGATTGGCCGGGAAGGACGCGGAAGACCCGCTCACCTTCGGCGATCTGTGGGAGTTGGACGGGCCTGACGACGGAGAGCCCGGGGTCGTCCTGCAGATGATCACCACGTGCCTCACCCAGGGCCGGCCGTACTCGCTTCCCTTCGAGGACGACGAGGAGCTCTGGTTCTGCGAAGACGAGTTTCGCGACCTCTTCCCGAAGGAGGTCGTCGACCACATGGTCGAGAAGGCGCGCGGCGCCGCGATCGGCCCCGGCGGCGCCGCCCTTCTGCGGCTGCCCGAGGCGGAGGACATGCCAGTTGTGGTCGCCGCCCGGATGAGCCTCAGCTTCCCGCTGCTGATCGCCGCCGTGCCGCTCTACGCGCGCAACGCGCACGAGGACGCCGGCGACGCTCCCGAGCGCTGCTGGTTCTCCGACGGCGGCATCTCCAGCAACATGCCGATCCACTTCTTCGACTCGCCGGTGCCGCGCTGGCCGACCTACGCGATCAACCTGGAGTCGCTGCCGCCGGGCATGGAGTCGAGCACAACAGAGAGCGACAACGTCTGGCTGCCGGAGTCGAACGGAGACGGGGTGGCCGAGGCCTGGATCGGCGCCGAGGACAGGCCGGGAGTCTTTCGCACCTTCCGGTTCTTCGCGACGATCTTTCGCACCGCGCAGAACTGGGTCGACAACCGGCAGATGAAGGGCGTCGGCAATCGCGACCGGATCGCCCACATCCGCCTCTCCAAGGGTGAGGGGGGGATGAACCTCAGCATGGACGCGGAACGGATCGAAAGGCTCGGCAAACGTGGCGCTCACGCTGCGGTACGGCTGTCGGAGCGCTTTGATCCGGCGCTCGCAGAGGAAACCGAGCTCAACTGGGACAACCAGCGATGGCTGCGCTTCCGCGCCTACCTGGAGATGCTCGAGCGGCGCGGCGAGAAGGCGGTTCGCGGATACAACGCAATGGGCGGCGGCACGCCGATGCGGGAGCTGAACCGCCGGGGCCCGGGCGAGCCGCCCAAGTTCGCCTGGGCCGACCGCGGGCAGCGCCGCTTCGCTCTCCGCGCGAGCAAGAAGCTGCTGGCAGGGTTCAAAGCCTGGGAGCAGAATGCCCAGGCATTCGAGGACGGCGCCCCAGGGCCTCGGTCTGAACCCTGGCTGATCCCACGCATCTAGATGGTTGATTCCACGACCCCGCACGCCCGGATGACGCGCGTGGCACTGC
>JBBDTK010000079.1:0-6079 GCA_040904405.1 Solirubrobacterales bacterium
CCCGCTTGGTCCTGAACCGTCCCAGGGGCACGCCCCTATCGAGATAGGTCCTTAGAGGTCGGGGATCGCCTCGGAGGTGCCTCGCGAAGCGGGCACCGCAGAGTGATTCCCGCCGCGAAGCGGCTCCTCATTGGTGAGCGGAGCCGAAGGCGAAGCGAACATAGGCACCTCCGAGGCGACCCCCGACCTCACACCTTGATCGTGATCACGTCGCCATCCTGGACGACGTAGTCCCGCCCCTCGATGCGGAGCAGGCCCTTGTCGCGGGCGGGCGCGTAGCCGCCGCACTCGACCAGCTCGCGCCAGCCGATCGCCTCCGCTTTGACGAACGCCTCCTGGATCTCGCCGTGGATCGTCCCGGCCGCCTCCCAGGCGGTGACGCCGCGGCGCAGCGGCCGCGCCACCGCTTCCTTGCCCTCGCCGGCGGTGAAGAAGACGATCAGGTCGAGCAGCTCGTAGGCGGCGCGGACCAGCCGGTCGAGGCCCGAGCCCTCGACCCCGTAGGACTCACGCATCTCCGCCGCCTCGGCGGGGTCGAGCTCGGCCAGCTCGCCCTCGATCCGGGCGCTGACGGCGACCACGCCGGCGCCGATCGCGGCGGCGTGCTCGGCGACCGCGGCCGGCGCCTCGGCATCGCCCTCGTCGACGTTGGCGACGTAGAGGATCGGCTTCGTGGTCAGCGCCTGCAGGTTGGCCGGGCCGTGGGCGGCGGCGTCTGGGACCGGCGCCGTGCGGGCCGGCCGGCCGGCGGCGAGCGCCTCGACCACCCGCTCCAGCCAGTCGCGCTCGGCGACCGCCCCGGCATCGCCCGTCTTCGCCCCCTTGCGCACCCGTTCCAGCCGGCGCTCGGCCTGCTCGTAGTCGGAGAGGATCAGCTCGGTCTCGATCGTCTCGATGTCGGCCAGCGGGTCGACCCGGCCGTCGGGATGCGGCACGCCGGAGTCAGTGTGGCAGCGGACGACGTGGCAGATCGCGTCGGTCTCGCGGATCGAGGCGAGGAACTTGTTGCCCAGCCCCTCCCCCTCCGAGGCGCCCTTGACCAGGCCGGCGATGTCGTGGAAGGAAATCGTCGCCGGCACCAACTCGGAGCTGCCCACCGTCTCGCCCACCTGGCGCAGGCGCTCGTCGGGCACCTGGGCGATCGCCACGTTGGGCTCGATCGTGGTGAAGGGGTAGTCGCCGGTCTGGGCGCCGCCCTTGGTCAGGGCGTTGAAGAGGGTCGACTTGCCGGCGTTCGGGAGCCCGACGATCCCGACCTTCATGGATGAGCCCCTCCCGAAATGACCGCGGCCCGGATGAGGCCGAGTGACGCTGCGCGGATACGGCCCCTCCCCGGTGTCCCGCGTAGCGCTGCTACGCGGGAACCGTCTCGTGACCGTCCCGCTTGGTCATCGGCCTCCCCGGTCTCGCGTTCATTTCGGGAGGGGCTCATATGGAGAGGGGGACGAGGAGGCCGAGGGCCACGCCGAGGATGGCGCCGGCGAGGACGTCGGATGGGTAGTGCATGCCGAGGTAGGGGCGGCCCAGCGCGAGCGCGGCGACCAAGAGGAAGGCGATCGCGGCAAGCGGCTCGACCCTGGTCATCGCCACGGCCACCGCGAAGGAAGCGGTCGCGTGGGCCGAGGGGAAGCTGAGCGAGCTCGGCGCGCCGCCCAGCGGCGGCAGGCCCTCCAACACCGGCCGCGGCCGCCGTACGATCGCCTTGACGACGTAGTTGAGCCCGATCGCAACCGGCCCCAGCGCCGCGCAGATCAGCCACGCCTCCCGGTTCCCGGGGTCGGCGACCGCGAGGACGAGGCCGAGCACCACCCAGACCGCCCCGTAGTTGCCGGCCTTCCCGAGCGCCTTCGCAGCTCCCTCCACGCCGGGGGCATGGCCGCGCGTCCGCATAGCGCGGAGGATTCTGAGATCGAGCTCCCGCATCGGCCGGCAGCCTATGGGAGTCCGGGATCTTCCCGGGAGTGCCTCGCGAAGCGGGCACCGCAGAGTGATTCCCGCCGCGAAGCGGCTCCAGATTGGTGAGCGAAGCCGCAGGCGAAGCGAACATAGGCACCTCCCGGGAAGATCCCGGACTCCCTGTCCTCGGGAGGTCGATCAGAATCATCCCCATGCCCTTCGTCCCCGGCTACACCCACACCCCCGGCAACCACTGCGGCTCGACCGCGCTGCGCAACCTGCTCGGCTTCCACGGCGTCGAGATCAGCGAGGAGATGGCCTTCGGGCTCGGCGCCGGCGCCTGCTTCTACTACGTGACGATCGAGGGCACCTCGCCGAGCCGCTGGTTCAACGGCCGCACCGCGCGGCTCGAGGAGAGCTTCGCCGAGCTGACCGGCGCGGCGCTGGAGCTGCGCACCTTCGAGCCCGGCGACGGCGACGCCTGGGAGGCGGCCCGGGCCGAGGTCGACGCCGGCAACCCGGTGCTGCTGCTGACCGACATCTACCACCTCGACCACTACGGCAGCTCGGCCCACTTCCCCGGCCACGCGGTCGTCCTCGCCGGCTACGACGAGCAGGTCGCGCACCTCTCCGACACCGCCTTCGAGCAGCTGCAGACGACGCGGCTGGAGAACCTCGAGCGGGCCCGCCACAGCGAGCATCCCGCCTACCCGCTGGCCGGCCACATGTTCAGCGCCGGCGGCGAGATCGACGCCGGGCGCCTGCGCGAGGCGGCGCCGGCGGCGATCGAGCGCGCCGCCCGGGCGATGCTCGAGCCCGAGTTCCCCGGCTTCTCCGGGCTCGACGCGGTGCGCCGCCTCGCCGCCGAGGCCGGCGCCTGGCCCGAGGTCGCCGAGGACTGGCGGTGGTGCGCCCGCTTCGGCTACCAGGTGATCGAGCGCCGCGGCACCGGCGGCGGCGCCTTCCGGCTGATGTACTCGCGCTTCCTCGAGCAGGCCGGCCGACCCGAGGCGCCGCTCGCCGCGACCGCGGCCGCGGCCTGGACCGAGCTGGCGAGCGCACTCCACACGGCCAGTGAGCAGGACGATGTGGAGTACCGAACCTGGAACAGTGTGGACATCGCGGCTAAGCAGGTGGCCGAAGCGGAGGAGCACCTCTGGACCGCCCTGGCCCTGGCCTGAGGAGGGCGGCGGCAGGCCATCCACCGAGTTGGCGTTGTCCACGCCGGCCACTCCGCCGTAACCACCCCTGGACCCGGCGGACTCCGTGCTGTACTGTTTTCAAGTGCGGGAGGCGGGTAAAGGGAAAGGCAAACCCGTCTTTGAGGAGAGTCATATGAGAAGCAAGGCCAGCCCGCTCGGGCTGCTGGCACTCACCGCCGCGTTCTTTGTATTCGCATTTGGCGCTTCACCCGCGAAGGCCGCGTTCGGCATCGCGAAATTCGAAGCTCTGACCTGTAAAACCGATGCCACCGCGCCGGGCCTCGGCAACTGGGAAGACAACGGCGATCCCTGCCTCGCATCGGATCCCATCGAACGCTTCTACACCCAGGCAGCCGGCCATCCGCCGAAAGGCATTACGGCTTTCCTGATGAATCAGGTCGCCGGACCGCCGCCGTTTCCGGACGGTTTCATCAAAGAGCTCAGGACCGAACTGCCCGAGGGCCTCGGCGTCAACCCCGAGGCCACCCCGCAATGCACGCGGAAACAGCTCTCCGAAGTCGTCGCAGCGGGTCCTCCCCTGGCCACCAAATGCACGACCGAAGTGCCGGGATCTCTGGTAGGGGTGAATTACTTCACGACGCTCGCGCCCGGTCCGGCCCCGCCGGCAGGCACCGAAGTCACGGTTCCAGTCCTCGTCTACAACCTCGAGCCTGAATTCGGCGAACCTTCTTCAGCCGGGTTCAACGCGACCGGTGAGCCGACCATCCTCGAATCTGATCTCGATCCCGTCGACCAACACATCTCCTTCACGATTCGCGACATCGAGTCGCCACTCGAAGGCGGAGCGCCGATCATCGGCTCCCGGCTGGTATTCGAGGGCCGGGCAGGAGAGGGATACCTGACGATGCCGAGCAACTGCGCCGGCCCCCAGGTCACGCACCTGGATGTGGAATCGCATGCGGGTGAGGAGAGTTCGGCAAGCTTCGAGACCGCGGTCGGTGCGGATGGTTGTGAGAACGTTCCCTTCGACCCAGCGATCGAGACGACGGTGAACAGCTCGACCGACTCGCCGGAGGCGGCGACGGTCGATGTGCAGCTCCCCTATGACCCGGACCCGGAAAACATCCAGACCTCGCATCTACTGAAAGCGGCAGTGACCCTGCCGCAAGGCACCGGCCTCAACCCATCGGTGGCCAACGGCCTCGCGACCTGCACCGACGCGCAGTTCGCCAAGGGCACGAACAACGAGATCCAGTGCCCGGGCGCCTCTGAGATCGGCTCGGTCGAGGTCGAGACCCAGGCGCTGCCGGAGACCCTGGGCGGCACCGTGTATGTCGCGCAGCCGCTCAGCAACGACCCCAGCTCCGGCAACCAGTTCCGGATCTTTCTCCACGTCGACTCGGCGAAATTCGGCGTCAACGTGCGCCTCGTCGGCAACGTCTTCCCCGACCTGACGACCGGTCAGCTGACCGCGGTGGTCGACAACAACCCGCAGGCGCCGTTCGAATCGTTCAAAGTCCACATCGACGGTGGTCCGCGGGGCGCCCTGACGACTCCCGACACCTGCGGCCCGCACACGACGACCGCCACCTTCACCCCGTGGGCAGCCAACGGCGACGAGGTCAGGACCGCCGAGTTCGAACTCGACACCGCCGGCTACGGCGGGCCGTGCCCGAAAACGTTGGCGGAGCGACGCTTCGACCCGTTCTATTTCGCCTTCCCGAAAGGGAACACCGCGGGTGAGTTCGCTGCGTTCCAGGTAAGGCTGAACCGCAACGACGGCAACCAGGAGGTCAAGCGGATCGACGTCAACCTGCCGCCCGGCATGGTCGCCAGGCTGAAGGGCGTCGAGTACTGCCCGGAGGCGAGCATCGACGCGGCCGGCGCGCGCAGCGGCGCCGAGGAGATCGCCGGCGCCAGCTGCCCCTCCGGCAGCTTCGTCGGCACGTCGAAGATCGACGCCGGCTCCGGCCCGGCCCCGTTCGGCACGAGCGGGAACGCCTACCTCGCCGGCCCATACAAGGGCGCTCCGCTGAGCATGGTGTTCATCACGCCGGCGGTGGCGGGACCGTACGATCTCGGCAACGTGGTCGTGCGGGCGGCGCTGCATGTGAACCCGGAAACGGCCGAGGTCAGCGCGATCTCGGACGCGATCCCGAACGTCTTCGGCGGCGTGAAGCTGGACATCCGCGCGATCGACGTGCTGATCGACCGCGCTCGCTTCACGCTCAACGGCACGACCTGCCGCGAACCGCTGCCGATCCGCTCGACCGTCTACGGCGGCGGAGGCAACCCGGCCGACCCGGCCGCGTGGCAGTCGATCACGGCGGAGGAGCGGCTGCAGCTGCTCAAATGCAAAGCGCTGCGCTTCAAACCGACGTTCTACGCCCGCATCTTCGGCGGCGAGAACCAGACGAAACGAGCGCGCAACCCGAAGTTCCGGGCGATCCTGGACGCGCGTCAGGGCGACGCCAACCTGCGCCGGGCGGCGTTCATCCTGCCGCGGGCGACGATCCTCGATCAGAGCCACATCAAAACCATCTGCACGAGGGTGCAGCTGGCGGCGGACAAATGCCCGAAAAACGCGATCTACGGGCACGCGAGGGCGACCTCGCCGCTGCTGGACAAACCGCTCAAGGGACCGGTCTACCTGACCTCCTCGAGCAACCCGCTGCCCGACCTGCTGGTCGACCTGCGCGGCCAGGTGCCGATCCGGCTGCGCGGCGTGATCAGCTCGCAGAACGGCCGCCTCAAGACGGTGTTCCCGAGAACCCCGGACGTCGCGGTCGACAAGTTCATCCTGGTCATGAAGGGCGGCGCCCGCGGGCTGCTGATCAACTCGCGTGACCTCTGCGCGAGGCAGACCAACGGCTTCCTCAACCTGCTGGCGCAGAACAGCCGGCGGCAGAGGACGAAAAACCTGCGGCTGAACATCCCCGCCTGCCGCGGGGGCCAGCAGAACTAGGCGCGGACGGTGGAGCCGGGGCGGGCCAAGCCGCCCGCCCCCGCTCCCCCCACCC
>JBBDTK010000080.1:0-34165 GCA_040904405.1 Solirubrobacterales bacterium
GTCGTGCGCGGCTGGGGCGACGGGCCCCGGCGCGGCGGCCGGGTCGAGGCCGGCCTCGACCAGGGAGGCGAAGACGTTGGGGAAGCGGGCGGGGTCGAGCTCGCGCAGGTCGAGCCGGACGCTGTCGGCGCCGTCGGCCTCGATCCGGTCGAGGATCGCCGCCGTGACCGCGTCGCGGGGCGCCAGCTCGTCGGTGAAGCGGCGGCCGCAGGCGTCGAGCAGGGTCGCGCCCTCTCCCCGCACCGCCTCGGTGACGAGCATCCCGTCGTGGCGGCTGCCCGGCAGCGCCAGCGCGGTGGGGTGGAACTGGCAGAACTCGAGGTCGGCCAGCTCCGCGCCCGCGGCGAGCGCCAGCGACGGGCCGGCCCCGATCGCCCCCCAGGGATTGGTCGTGCGGCGCCAGAGGGCGGCGGCGCCGCCGGTCGCGAGCACGGTCGCCGCTGCCGCGATCGAGTCGTCCTCGGTGAGCAGGCCGTGACAGCGCTCGCCGTCGCTCCAGAGGGCGACCGCCGAGGTCCGCTCGCGCACCGCGATCCGGGCCTCCTCGGCGACCATCGCCGCCAGCTTCGAGCTGATCTCGTGACCGGTCTGGCTGCCGCCGGCGTGGACGATGCGCCGCCGGGTGTGCCCGCCCTCGAGGCCCAGCGCCAGCTCGCCGTCGGGCTCGAGGTCGAACTCGACCCCGCGCCGCTGCAGCTCGCGCACCGCGTCGGGCGCCTCCTCGACCAGCGCCTGCACCGCCGACGGCCGGCAGAGGCCGCGCCCGGCGGCGATCGTGTCGGCCGCGTGCTGGGCGGGAGAGTCGCCCGCCTCCAGCGCCGCCGCCAGCCCGCCCTGGGCCCAGAAGCTGGCGCTCAGCGATAGCGGCGTGCGGGAGATCAGGCAGACGGCGGCGCCGCGCTCGGCGGCGCGCAGCGCGGTCCACAGCCCAGCCGCGCCGCCGCCGACGACGGCGACGTCGCACTGCGACGCTGCGCCTATTGCCGCTCCGCCTCTCGTCTGATCGCCTCGACCTGACCGCGCAGCCAGGCCGCCGCGGCTTCGCGGGCCCGGGTCTCGGCGCCGCTGTCGGTGCCCTCTGCCGCCTCGGCGCGCCGCTCGGCCTCGGCGACGCGCTGCTCGGCGGCCTCCGCCTGCGCCTCGATCTCGGTCAGCCTGCGCTCGGCCGCGGCTATCGCCTCGTCCTTGGCGCGCCGTTCCCGCTCGAGGTCTCCTTCGAGCGCCTCGATCTCGGCCCTCGCCCGCTCCTCGGCGGCGGCCGCCGACTCTGCGGCCTCGCGCAGCCGCCGCTCGGCCGCCTCGACCTGTGCGCCGAGGTCCTCGCTGCCGGGGTCGCGGCTCTGCTCGCTCATCTCCGGCCCAATCTATTACCTGCCGGCCCCCGCGCGGCGAGGATCGCCTCGTAGGCTGCGATCGTCCGCTCCGCCATCCGCGCGGCGGAGAGGGTGGCGGCGCGGGCGGCGCCGGCGACCCGCGGGTCGGGCGCCTCGAGGTGGCGACGGACGGCCTCGTTCCAGACCGGCAGGTCGAAGGGGCCGCAGAGGGTGCCGGCGATGCCGCCGAGCGCGTAGGGCGCGATCCCGACCGGGGTCGAGAGGACCGGCACGTCGCAGGCCAGCGCCTCGACGCAGACCAGGCCGAAGCCCTCGTAGTCGGAGGTGACGAGGACGGCGTTGGCGGCGTTGACCCAGAGCGGCATCAGCTCGGGCTCGATCGAGCCGCCGGTGAGCAGCTCGGCGGCGCTGGCCGCGGCGAGCTCGGTCGCGCGATCGGCGCGCTTCTCGGGTCGCCCGGGGTTGGCCGGGAAGAGCAGGTACCTGCCCGCCGGGTCGAGGCCGAGCCGCTGCCGTGCCTCGCCTCGCGGGATCGGCCGGAAGCGATCGAGGTCGGGCCCGCAGGGAAGGACCGCCGAGCCGCGGACCGCGGGCAGGCCGCGGCGGCCGTCCTCGGGGCCGAACAGCGCCCGCGAGACGGCGGCGACCAGGTCGACCCGGCGCGCGAGCCGGCGCGATAGCGGTCCCACCGCCCAGTGGCGCACGTCGGTGCCGTGGAAGCTGACGATTAACGGGCGCGCGCCGGCGAGCCGCGCGCACCAGCCGGCCAGGCCGTAGTGGGCATGGACGAGGTCGAAGCGCTCGCCGCGCAGCAGCCGCCGCAGCCGCCGCGTCGCCGGGGCGTAGCTGCCGCGGCCGCGGGCGAAGCCGAACTCCTCGACGTCGAGCCCGAGGCGGCGCATCTCGGCGATCTGGTCGCGCACCCAGCGCCCGCGCTGCGGAGCTTCCGCGTCGGGCTCGAAGTTTGAGACGACCAGGACCCGCATCGGCGCTGAGCGTACCCGCCGCTATTCGGCGGCGAGGCTCTCGACCACCGTCGCCACGCCCTGCCCGACGCCGACGCAGAGGGCGGCGACGCCATAGCGGGCGCCGCGCCGGCGCAGCTCGTGGGCGAGGCCGCAGGCGAGGCGGGCGCCGGAGCAGCCGAGCGGGTGGCCGATCGCGATCGCGCCGCCGTTGACGTTGAGCCGCCCGCGCTCGATCCCGAGCTCGCGCTCGCAGGCGATCGCCTGCGAGGCGAAGGCCTCGTTGATCTCGACCAGGTCGAGGTCGTCGATCTCGAGCCCGGCTCGCCGCAGCGCCGCCGAGATCGCCGGGATCGGCCCGAGGCCCATCAGCCGCGGCTCGACCCCGGCGACGCCGATCGAGACGATCCGCGCCAGCGGCTCGAGCTCGAGCTCGGCGGCGGCGGCCTCGTTGCCGATCAGCAGGCAGGCGGCGCCGTCGTTGAGCGAGGACGAGTTGCCGGCGGTGACCGTGCCGCCCTCGCGGAATACCGGCGGCAGCGCCGTCAGCCGCTCGAGGGTGGTGTCGGCGCGCGGGCCCTCGTCGTGCTCGAGCAGGCCGGGCTCGCCGCCGCGCTTCGCCGGCGGCAGCGGAACCGGCACGATCTGCCCGGCCAGGTGGCCCTGCTCGCGCGCCGCGACCGCCAGGCGGTGGCTGCGCAGGGCGAACTCGTCCTGATCCTCGCGCGATACGCCGTGCTCTTCGGCGACGTTCTCGCCGGTCTCGCCCATCGCCTCGGTGTGTGGCCCGCCGGCGAACCTGGGGTTGACCAGGCGCCAGCCGAGGGTCGTGTCGTAGAGCGTGCGCTCGCCGCGCGGCAGGCCCTTCTCGGGCTTCGGCAGCACCCAGGGCGCCCGGCTCATCGACTCGACCCCGCCGGCCAGGCAGAGGTCGGCGTCGCCAACGCGGATCGCCCGTGCGGCCTGGTTGACCGCCTCCAGGCCGGAGGCGCAGAGGCGGTTGACGGTGGCGCCGGGAACCGAGACCGGCAGGCCGGCGAGCAGCGAGGCCATCCGGGCCACGTTGCGGTTGTCCTCGCCGGACTGGTTGGCGGCGCCGAAGAAGACGTCGTCGACGCGGGCCGGGTCGAGGCCGCTGCGCTCGACCAGGGCGCCGATCGCCAGCGCCGCCAGGTCGTCCGGCCGGACGGGGGAGAGCGCGCCGCGGTAGCGGCCGATCGGCGTGCGCAGGGCATCGAGGATGAGTGCGTCGTTTTTTTCCAAAGCCGGCTGAGAATTGTCACACCCAGGTCTTGTTCGGTGCGCGGCGCCCCTTGAGCATCGGGCTCCAATCCGAACCAGGAGGTCTCGATGTTCTACGCATTGATGGGGTACGCCCACTCGGCGGTGCTGCGGCGGCTGCGCCAGATCCGCGCCCTCGCCGGCGAGCGCGGACAGGGCACGGTCGAGTACGTCGGCCTGATCCTGCTCGTCTCGCTGCTGATGGTGGGGATGGTCGCGGCGATGAAAGGGTTCAACGGCAAACAGGGCACCGAGCTCGCCGGGGTGATCGTCGACAAGATCAAGCAGGCGGTCGACAAGGTGGCGTTCAAATGACCCTGCTGCAGGGACGGCCCGCGCTGCGGGCCGTCCAGCTGCCGCCCGGGGCGGCGTCGGCCGCTGTCGAGATGGCGACCGATGCACGGCTTATGCTGTATTCCAGCATGAAGCATCGAACCCAGCTATATCTCGACGAGGGCCAGCACAGGTGGCTGCGCCAGCGGGCCGGCAGATCGGGCAGCATCGCCGCGGTCGTGCGCGAGCTGATCGACGCCGAGCGCGCTCGGCTCGCCGATCCGGCGGCCGATCCGCTGCTTCGCTACCTGGCCGACGAGGCTCCGGCCCGCGGCCGCGAGGGCACGAGCGTGACCACGCTCGACCGCGACGTCTACGGGCCATGAGGTCGATCTTCATCGACACCAGCGCCTTCGTGGCGCTGCGCAACGCGTCGGAGGCCGAGCACGAGCGGGCCCGGGAGGCGCTGGCGCAGCTGCTCGAGGAAGGCGCGACCCTCTTCACCTCCAACTACGTCGTCGCCGAGACCTACACCGCGCTGCTGGTCCGGGTCGGCCGTGAGGAGGCGATCGAGTGGGGCCGGCGCTTTCGGGCGGGCGGCGCGATCGAGCTGGTGCGGCTCGAGCCCGAGGTCGAGGACGAGGCCTGGGAGATCCTCGAGCGCCACGGCGACAAGCGCTGGAGCTACGTCGACGCCACCTCGTTCGCGCTGATCGAGCGCGACGGCGGCGGCGAGGCGTTCGCCTTCGACGCTCACTTCGCCCAGCGCGGGCTGCGCGTGCTGCCGGCGGCGTAGGCGGCTGCCGCGAAGCCAAGCCGGGGGCGCGCATGGCAGACTCGCGGGCGATGCCAGCCTCACGCAGCTACGACCGGGCGCCGGCCGACATCCGGCCGGTCGACATCGACCCCGGCTTCGTCGCCACCGCCGACGGATCGGCGCTGATCTCGATCGGCAAGACGAGGGTCATCTGCACCGCCTCGGTCAACGAGTCGGTGCCGAAATGGATGCAGGGGCGCGGCAAGGGCTGGGTCACCGCCGAGTACTCGATGCTCCCCGCCTCGACCGGCGATCGCAAGGCCCGCGACGTCTCGCGCGGCAAGCAGGACGGCCGCGGGGTCGAGATCCAGCGGCTGATCGGGCGCTCGCTGCGGGTCGCGGTCGACTTCAAGGCGCTCGGCGAACGCAGCGTCTACGTCGACTGCGACGTGCTGCAGGCCGACGGCGGCACCCGCTGCGCCGCGATCACCGGCGGCTACGTGGCATTGCGCCTGGCGCTGCAGAAGCTGATCGACAAGCAGCGGATCGAGACGATGCCGCTGACCGGGTCGATCGCCGCGGTCAGCGTCGGCATGGTCGACGGCCGCGCCCTCTGCGACCTCGACTACGGCGAGGACTCGCGGGCCGAGGTCGACGCCAACGTGGTGATGACCGGCGACGGCGGCCTGGTCGAGGTGCAGGCGACGGCGGAGCGCACGCCGCTCTCCCGCGCCTCGCTCGACGAGCTGCTGGGCCTCGCCGAGATGGGGATCTCGCGGTTGCGCCAGGTTCAGGAGCGGGTAGCGGGAGCTTGATCTTCGCCAGCGGCAACAGGCACAAGCTGCGCGAGATGCGCGAACTGCTGCCGGGGCTCGATCTGAGCCCGCTGCCGGAGGGAGTCGAGCTGCCGCCGGAGGAGGGCGAGGGGTTCGCCGAGATCGCGCTGGAGAAGGCGCGTGCCGCGCACAGGGCCACCGGCGAGGCGACGATCGCCGACGACTCCGGGATCGGCGCCGTCGCGCTCGGCGGCCGGCCCGGGATCCACTCGGCCCGCTACGGCGGCGAGGGGGCCAGCGACGAGGAGAACCTGGAGCAGCTGCTGCGCGAGGTGGCGGCGGCCGGCGAGGAGCGCCGCGCCTACTACGTCTGCGCGCTGGCGCTGGTCGAGCGGGGCGGCGCCGAGCACGTCTTCGAGGGCCGCTGCGAGGGCCGGCTGATCGAGCAGCCGCGCGGCGAGGGAGGGTTCGGATACGACCCGGCGTTCGTGCCCGACGCCACCGGCCCCGAGGACGGGCGGACCCTCTCCGAGATCGACCAGGCCGAGAAGAACCTGATCAGCCACCGCGGCGAGGCGGCGCGCCTGCTCGCCCGTCACCTCGGCATCGGCGCGGCGCCGGCGCGACGATGATCCGCAGCAAGAGCGGCGCGGCGGGGCTCTCGATCGCCTCCAACTCGCTGCTGATCGGGCTCAAGCTCGCGGCCGGCGCGATCACCGGGTCGATCGCGATCATCACCGAGGCGGTCCACTCGCTGATCGACCTGATCGCCTCCGTCATCGCCTACGTCTCGGTGCGCAAAGCGGACGTGCCCGCCGACGCGGAGCATCCCTACGGCCACGAGAAGGTGGAAAGCCTGGCGGCGGCGATCGAGGGGATGCTGATCCTGATCGCCGCCGCGATCATCGTCTACGAGGCGACCCACCGGCTGGTCGCCGGGGCCGAGGTCGACGCGCTCGGCATCGGCATCGCGGTGATGGCCTTCTCCGTGGTCGCCAACCTGGCGGTCTCGACGGTGCTCTCGCGCCAGGCTCGAGCCCACGACTCGCCGGCGCTCGAGGGTGACGCGGCCCACCTGCGCACCGACGCGCTCACCTCGGCCGGCGTCCTGGTCGGGCTGGCGATCGTCGAGCTGACCGGCGTGGTCGCCTTCGACTCGATCACGGCGCTGATCGTCGCCGCGGCGATCGTCGCCGCCGGGCTGCGGATCGTCCGCCGCTCCTCGGGGGTGCTGGTCGACGAAGTCCTGCCCGACGAGGAGATGGACGGGATCGAGGCGGCGATCGCCGCCGCCCGCACGCCGGAGGTCGCCGGCTACCACAAGCTGCGCGCCCGCCGCGCCGGCGCCCGCCGCTACATCGACCTCCACGTCCAGTACCGCTCCGGGACCAGCCTCGAGCGGGCGCATGAGCTGGCGCACGCGATGCGCGACGAGATCGAGGCCGGCCTGCTCCGCGCCGAGGTCCTGATCCACGTCGAGCCCGAGACCTCATTCCACGACCCCGAGCGCGACCGCAGCCCCTACAGATCCGGTTGAGCGACCGCGGGGTCTGGGAGGATCCGGAGCGGGACCCCGGATGCTCTGCGCGGCGATAGACATCGGCTCGAACACGACGCGGCTGCTCGTCGCGGAGCCCGTCGGCGGGCAGTTGAAGAAGGCGATGGAGCAGCGCGCCTACACCCGGATCGGCAGGGCGCTCGACGCCGATCGGGCGATCCCGGCGGAGAAGGCGGGGGAGGTCGCCGAGGTGGTCGCGACCCAGGTGCGGCTGGCGCGCGAGCTGGGGGCGGAGACGATTCGCGCTGTCGCCACCGCCGCGATCCGCGAAGCCCCCAACGGCGAGCGGGTGGCGGGCGAGATCGGCGAGGCGTCCGGCGTGGTCGTCGACATCCTCAGCGAGGAGGAGGAGGGAAGGCTCTCCTTCATCGGCGCGACCAAAACGCTCGGCCACCCGGTCGCGGGCACGATCGGCGTCGTCGACGTCGGCGGCGGCTCGACCGAGCTGATCCTCGGCACCGTCGCCGGCGGCGTCAGCGAGGTCCGCTCCTGGCCGGTGGGCTCGGGGGCGCTGGCCGACGACCTGATCGCCTCCGACCCGCCCTCGGCGGCAGAGATCCGCAAGGTCCGCGACCGGATCGAGAGCATCTTCGAGGGGGTCGAGGTCGAGCGGCCGGCGCAGGCGGTGGCGGTCGGCGGCAGCGCCACTTCGCTGCGCCGCCTGGTCGGCGCCGTGCTCGAGTACGAGACCCTCGAGCGGGGCGTCAGGGTCCTCTCCGGCGAACCGGCCACCGAGGTCGCGCGGCGCTTCGAGCTCGACCCGGTCCGGGTCCGCATCCTTCCCACCGGGGTGCTGCTCCTGGAGAAGCTCTCCGAGCTGCTCGGCCAGCCGCTGCAGATCGGCAAGGGGGGCCTGCGAGAGGGCATCGTCCTCGACCTGCTCAACGGCAGCTCCAACGGCTCGCCGCCGGCCCGCGTCGCTGCCTAGCCCGAGATTCGCCGGCCGGGCGGCCGACGGTGCGCCAGTACGATGGCCGGATCGACGATCCGGCTTTCTTCTTCAATCGCGAGCTCTCCTGGCTCGACTTCAACCAGCGAGTCCTCGAACTCGCCGAGGATCCCGAGGTCCCGCTGCTGGAGCGGGTCCGCTTCTGCGCGATCTACGCCAACAACCTGGACGAGTTCTTCATGGTCCGGGTCGCCGGCCTCTTCGACCAGCTCGACGCCGGGATCGACGCCCGCGGCCCCGACGACCTCGCCCCGAGCACGCAGATCGACGCGATCCAGGCGCGGGTGCTGGAGCTCGACTCGCGCCTGCACGGCTGCTTCGACGGCGAGCTGCGGCCGGCGCTGGAGCAGCACGGCGTCCGCATCGTCGGTTGCGCCGCGGCGAGCGAGCAGGAGCGGCGCGAAATCGACGCCCGCTTCCACGAGCAGGTCTTCCCGGCGCTGACCCCGCTGGTGGTCGGCATGGGGCGCCCCTTCCCCTACATCTCCAACCTCTCGCTCAGCCTCGGCGTTCTCCTGCGCGACCCCGAGAGCGGCACCGAGATCATCGCCCGGGTCAAGGTGCCCAAGGAGCTGCTCGGCCGCTTCCTGCGGGTCGGCGAGCGCAACGAGGTCTTCGTGCCGCTTGAGGAGGCGATCGCCGCCAACCTCGATGCCCTCTTCCCCGGCATCGAGGTGATCGACCACGGCTACTTCCGGGTCACCCGCGACGCCGACTTCACGATCAGCGACGAGGCAGACGACCTGCTGCAGGCGGTCCAGGACGAGCTCCGACGCCGCCGCTTCGGCGAGGTCGTGCGGCTCGAGATCGAGGCCGGGATGAACCCGACCCTGCGCGCCCAGCTGATCGACGCGCTGCGGCTCGAAGACCGCGAGGTCTACGACGTCGACGGCCTGGTCGACCTCGCCGACCTCGGCGACGTGGTCGACGCCTCCGGCCGCCACCCGGAGCTGCGCTACGAGCCCTGGCCGCCGGTCACCCAGCCGCGCCTGCAGGGCGAGGACGAGGAGCCGGTCGACATCTTCGCCGCGATCCGCCGCGGCGACATCCTCGTCCACCACCCCTACGACTCCTTCGCCAGCTCGGTCGAGCGTTTCGTCACCCAAGCGGTTGCCGACCCCGACGTGCTGGCGATCAAGCAGACGGTCTACCGGACCAGCGACGACTCGCCGCTGGTGCCGGCGCTGATCCGCGCCTCCGAACGCGGCAAGCAGGCGGTCTGCATGGTCGAGCTGAAAGCGCGCTTCGACGAGGAGGCCAACATCCACTGGGCGAAGTCGCTGGAGGAGGCCGGGGTCCACGTCGTCTACGGCATCCCGGGGCTGAAGACGCACGTGAAGGCGATCCTCGTCGCCCGCCGCGAGGGCGACCGGGTGCGCGAGTACGTCCACATCGGCACCGGCAACTACAACCCGACCACCGCCCGCCTCTACACCGACCTCGGCCTCTTCACCGCCGACGAGGAGATCGGCGCCGACGTCGCCGAGATGTTCAACTTCCTGACCGGCTACGGCCGCCCGGCCGAGTACCGCAAGCTGCTGGTCTCGCCGACGACGATGCGCGACCGCATCCTGGCCGAGATCGCCGCGACGGTCGAGGCGCAGCGGCGCGGCGAGGAGGCGCGGATCGGGCTGAAGATGAACGCGCTGGTCGACGCGCGCTGCATCAGGGCGCTGTATGAAGCGTCGCGGGCGGGGGTGCGGGTCGACCTCAACGTGCGCGGCGTCTGCTGCCTGCGGCCGGGCGTGCCCGGGGTCTCGGAGAACATCCGCGTCGTCTCGGTCGTCGGCCGCATGCTCGAGCACTCGCGCATCTACGCCTTCCGGCGCGGCGAGGAGACGCGGGTGCTGACCGGCTCCGCCGACCTGATGCCGCGCAACCTCGACAGCCGGGTCGAGCTGGTCGCGCCGATCGAGGACGAGGGCCTGCGGGCGGAGCTGCTCGACGTGCTGGAGCGCTCGCTGGCCGACAACGCCAACGCCTGGGAGCTCGGCTCCGACGGCCGGTGGACGCGCCTGGTTGCGCCCGAGGGGGAGCGGCGCAGCGTGCAGGGGGAACTGTACGAGCGCCACGCCGCCCGCACCTCCGAGCAGCTCGCCGCGGCGGCTGGCTGACCTACTATCCGCCGATGGCCCGCCTCTCACTGATGCCCCGTGACAGCGCCTTCTTCGAGCTCTTCGTCGAGGCCGGTCAGAACAACCTGCACGCGGCGCAGCTGCTCGACCGGATGATGGGCACCTGGCCCGACGACGGCGGCCTCGGCCGGGAGATCCTCAAGGCCGAGCAGGAGGGCGACCGGATCACCCACGACATCGTCCAGCGGCTCAACACCAGCTTCGTCACGCCGATCGACCGCGAGGACATCTACCGCCTGGCAACCCAGTTGGACGACATCGTCGACTACACCGAGGAGGCCGCCGACTTCCTCGGGCTCTACCAGATCGAGGCGCCGATGGCGCAGGCTCAGGCGCTGACCAAGGTCCTGGTAGGCGCCTGCGAGCAGCTCGCCGAGGGCCTGCGGAACCTGCGTGGCTTCAAGGGCCTGGAGCAGTACTGGATCGAGATCCACCGGCTCGAGAACGAGGGCGACCGGATCTCCCGCGACGCGGTCGCGTCGCTCTTCTCGAACGGGATCGACCCGATGGTGGTGATCCGCTGGAAGGACATGTTCGCGGTGCTGGAGAACGCGATCGACGCGACCGAGACCGCGGCCCAGATACTAGAGGGCATCGTCATCAAAAACGGCTGATGGGGGCCGACATCGTCATCGCGCTGGTCGTTGCGACCGCGCTCGTGTTTGCCTTCAGCAATGGGTTCCATGACACCTTCGACCTGATCTCGACTGCGGTCTCGACCGGGGCGGCGCCGCCGCAGGCGGCGATCGTGGCGGCGGCGCTGCTCAACTTCGCCGGCGCCTTCGTCTCGGTCGCCGTGGCGGCGACGATCGCCACCGAGGTGATCGATCCCGGCGCGATCGATCCCGCGGCCGTCTTCTGCGCTCTGCTGGGCGCGACCGCCTGGACCCTCGCCACCTTCAGGCTGGGCGTGCCTTCGAGCTCGTCGCATGCGCTGATCGGGGGACTGGTCGGCGCCGCGCTTGCCGCCGGCGGCAGCGGGGCCGTGATCGGCGGCGGCCTGCTCGACAAGGTCCTGATTCCGGCGCTGCTGGCGCCCCTTCTCGCCTTCGCTCTCGCCGCAGTCGCGATCCTGCTGTTCTACCGGGCATTCGGCCGCAGCCGGCCCGGACCGGCGACGCGCGCCTTTCGCCACGCCCAGATCCTCTCCAGCGCGCTGCTGGCGGTGGGACACGGCGCCAACGACGCGCAGAAGACGATCGGCGTGATCGTCCTGGCGCTGGTCGCCGACGGCAGCCTCGGCGCCGGCGTCGACCCGCCCTTCTGGGCGATCGCGGCATCCGCGGCTGCGATCGGCCTCGGCACCTATGCCGGCGGCTGGCGGCTGATGCGCGGCGCGCGCACCCGGATCGTCAAGATGGATGCGGCTCAGGCATTCTCCGCCGAGGGGGCCGGGGCGGCGACGATTCTGGCCGCCACCGCGCTCGGCTTTCCGATATCGACCACCCAGGCGATCAACGGGGGCGTCGTCGGGGCCGGGACGACGCGGCGCCTTTCGGCCGCGCGCTGGGGCATCGCGAGCAACATCGTCCTCGCCTGGCTGCTGACGCTGCCGGCGGCGGCGGCGATCGGCGCAGCCGCCTACGGGGTCGCCTCGCTGTTTGGAGCGTAGAGTTCGCCCGGTGCGGGCCCTGCGCAACGTCGCGATCGTCATGCTGCTCGCCCTCGTCGTCGCCTTCGCGCCGGCCGGTGGCAACGCGGCGGAGACGATCCTGACCGCGATCGCGATCGCCTTCCTGACCGCGATCGCCTGGGCGATCTACGTCGCCGGCAAGCGCAACCAGCTGACTCTGGCGGCGCTCGACGACGCCCGCCGGGCGCTGCTCTACGCGGCGCTGGGGATGATCGCGCTGCTGATCGCCGGCAGCGACGAGATGCTCGCCAGCGGCGGCGGCACCCTCGCCTGGATCGTCCTGCTCGGCGCCTCCGTGGCGGCGATCTGGAAGGTGTGGTCAGAGACCACGACGTATTGAACCTGGCTCGAAACCCGCCCGCGCACGTCTGGCGGCGGCGGACCCCAGCCGCACACGTGCGTCTTCCGAGACAGGTCCAATACTGAAGTTTTTGAATTGACGCAACACTCTTGCGCCCGGACCTGGGACGGTCGGGGTGTGTCGCGCCAGGCCGCCAGCAGCCATCGCAGGGAGGACGGGACCGCCTCGGTCGAGCTGATCGCCGTGGTCCCGTTTCTGCTGCTGGCGGTCCTGGTGGCGGCGCAGATCGCCTTGGCGGGGCACGCGATGTGGTCCGCGGGTATCGCCGCCCGAGCCGGAGCCCGGGCCGCGCTGGTCGAGGGAGACGCGAAGGCGGCGGCGCGGCGGGCGCTGCCGTCCTCGATGCGGGGCGAGGCCGAGGTGAGTGACGGCGAGACGGTGTCGGTGCGCGTCCCAATCCCACAGCTGCTGCCGGCCCTGCCGCGGATGACCGTGGGCGCGTCTTCGGACCTCGGCGGCTGAACCGGTGGATGACGTGTGTGACCAAGCAGATCAAGGACGCAGGGAGCGTGGCGTGCTCTGCACGCGAGCGACCGAGGACGCCGAGATGCGCCGGTCAGACGCGTCATCCGGTCAGTCGACGGTCGAGCTCGTCGCAGCGCTGCCCGCGCTGCTGCTCGCCGGGCTGATCGGCCTGCAACTGCTCGCCACCGGCTACGCCCTGACCCTCGCCGACGGCGCCGCCGAGGCCGGCGCCCTGGCCCTGGCGACGGGGAGACCGGCGCCGGCGGCGGTCCGCGACGCCCTGCCCGGCTGGGCCGAGGACGAGGTCCAGGTGGCGGTGCGGGGTGGGCGGGTGACGGTGCGGCTGCAGCCGCCCTCGGCGCTCGATGCCGTGGCGGAGCGGCTGGCGGTCAGCTCCTCGGCGGCGGTGAGGCCGAAGTGAGCCGGTCCGGCGAACGCGAGGCCGAACCCAGGCCCGGTGTCTACGGATTGCCGCAAAAACAGTCGGGGCCGACGATCCTGGTCACGGCCGTCGGCGCCGCCGAGGGCTCGCGCGCCGCCGCCGCGGCGCTCGCCTGCGCCGGCTCGGAGCCCGACCGCGCCGGCCTGCTGATCGACCTCGCCGCCGCTCGCGCCCCGCGCCCTTCGCTGGTCGCCACCGCCGCCGCCCGCCAGCTCGAGGAGCGCCTGGCCGCGCACCTGCCGCAGGCCGGCGCCGCCTCCCGCGGGGCGACCTGCCACATCACTCCGGCAGGCGGCAAGCCTGCCTTCGAGGGCGGCTCTGTCCCAGGCCCGGGAATCGCCGGCGGGGAGTCCGAAGCAGGAGGCGCAGCCGAGCTCCTCGCCGCCGCACTGCCCCTGGCCCGGGACTCGATCGCGGTCGTTCACCTGCCCCAGGCGCTGCTGCAGCCGCTACTCGCCGATCCCCGCGTCGGGCCCACGGCCGCGATGCTCCGCGCCGACCTCCCGGCCGACCGAGCCCTGACCGCGCTCGCCGCCCGTGACCTGATCGAGCGCGGCCTGCGCGTGGCGATCCTCAAGCGCCCGCTGCCCTGGCTGCAAGCCCGCCGCGCCCTCTTCGGCGCCTCCCCGGCAAACGGCGCCGGCCTGCCGGCCGGCCTCGTCAAGCGCCTGCTCGCCGCGCCGTCGCATCCGTGCTACGGTAGACAACATGACTCGCAGGCTGACCCAGCGTGAGCTCCGCAACCGGAGCGGCGAGATCATGCGCGCCCTCGACGACGGCGAGGACTTCATCGTCACCCGCAACGGCGTGCCGGTCGGCGAGCTGCGCCCGATCCAGCGGCGGAAGTTCATCTCCAGGGACGAGTTCATCGGCCTCTTCGAGGGTGCGCCGCATATCGATTACGAGCGGTTCCGGGCGGACGTCGACGCCCACCTCGATCAGGACCCTGCGCCCCGTGGCTGACGCGCCCTCGGGGCGCGGCTTGCTCGACACCTCGGTCATCATCGGCGTCGATGAGCTCGACCCCGCCCTGTTGCCGGCGGAGGTGGCGATCTCCACCCTGACGCTCGCCGAGCTGACCGCAGGCCCAAGCGCCGTCGCCGACGACGAGCTGGAGAGGGCGAGGCGTCAGAACCGGCTACAGCGGGTCGAATCGGGCTTCGAGAGCCTGGCCTTCGACCGGCGTTGCGTGCATGCCTATGGACTGGTCTACGCCGCCGTGCTGCGAACAGGTCGAAAAGCGCGCGGTGGTCGGGTTGTCGACCTGATGATCGCCGCGACGGCGCTTGCGCACGAGCTCACCCTCTACACGCTGAACCGCGACGACCTGCGTGGCCTCGACGGGCTGATCGAAGTTGTCGACGTCGGTCGCTGAACCGGCGCGGAGCCTTCACGCAATTGTTCGATTGAGCGCACCACGCGTGTGCCCGGACCCGGCAGGGTCGGGGCATGGTCGCGAACCGGAAGGCTGAGGACGGTGCTGTCGGGGCGGGCGAGCGCGGGCAGGCGCTGGTGCTGGCGCTCGGTGGGGCGTTCGTGCTGATCGCCGGGGCGCTGGCGCTGGTCGCGATCGCGGGTGCGGTGACCGGCAAGGGGAGGGCGCAGCGGGCGGCCGACCTGGCGGCGATCTCGGCCGCCCGGTCGATGCGCGACGACCTGCCGCGCCTGCTCGCGCCGCCGGCGCTGCCGAACGGGCTGCCGAACCCCTCGCACCTGGCGAAGCCCGCCTACCTGGCCAGGGCCAGGACGGCCGCGATCCAGGTGTCGCGCGCGAACGAGGTCGACCCCGATCGCCTGCGCGTCTCCTTCCCCGACCGGGCGTCGTTCGCGCCCGTCCGGGTCGCGGTCGTGGTCAGCGGCAGCCTGGCGCTGGAGGCGGGCGCGGGCGGGCGGCAGGCGGTCGAGGCGTCGGCGGTCGCCGAAGCCGGGGCGCCGGCAACCGGTATCGGCGCCGCGCCGGCAACCGCCAGCGGTGGCGGCTACAGCGGCCCGCTCACCTACCGCAACGGCGAGGGGATGCGGCTCGACGTCGGCGCCGCCTTCGACCGCATGGCGGCCGCCGCCTCGGGCGACGGCGTCGCCCTCGTCGTCAGCTCCGGCTTCCGCTCCGACGCGGAGCAGGCGGCGCTGTTCGCCGCCAATCCCGATCCCCGCTGGGTCGCTCCCCCCGGCCGGTCGCTGCACCGCTGCGCGACCGAGCTCGACCTCGGCCCCGAATCCGCCTACGGCTGGCTCGCCGCCAACGCCTCCCGCTTCGGCTTCGTCCAGCGCTACAGCTGGGAGGCCTGGCACTACGGCTACGTCGCCGGACCCGAGCCCTGCTCGGCGGCCGGCGACGCGGCCGCGGTCGACGCCGGCGGCGGGGGCGGTGGCGGCGGGGGAGACGGCGCCCTCGCGGGGGCCGGCCTGCCCTCGTTCGTGCCCGAGCGCTACCGGGCGCCGCTGACGCGGGCCGCCGCTCGCTGGAACGTCTCCGCGGCCCTGCTCGCCGGGCAGCTGCTGGCCGAGTCGAACTTCGACCCGAACGCCGGCTCCCCCGCCGGCGCGCAGGGGATCGCGCAGTTCATGCCGTCCACGGCAGCCGCCTACGGCCTGCGCGACCCCTACGACCCGGAGGAAGCGATCGACGCCCAGGCTCACCTGATGTCCGACCTGCTGCGCCAGTTCGGCGACCCCGCCCTGGCCCTCGCCGCCTACAACGCCGGCCCCGCCCCGGTCGAAGCCTGCGACTGCATCCCCGCTTACCCCGAGACCCAGGCCTACGTGAGCCGCATCCTCGCCCTGCTCGACGGCGCCGCCCTTGCAACTCCTGCCTACGAAGTGAGGTTGATCGAATGAGATCGCTTGCGCCCGCCCCCGCTGGGGCACCCTTTGCACCTGATGACACATCTCTACACCACAATGTGTATCCTCTCGTCATGGGACGGACCAACATCGAGATCGACGACGAGCTGATCGAGCGCGCGATGAGCATCTACCGCCTGCGCAGCAAGCGCGAGGCGGTCGACTTCGCGCTGCGCAAGCTCGTCGGCGAGCCGATGACGAGGGAGGAAATGCTCGCCATGGAGGGGAGTGGCTGGGGTGGAGACCTCGATGAGATCCGTCGCTCCGAAGAGGTTCCAGAGTGGTGACCCTGGTCGACTCGTCTACCTGGATCGACTTCCTCCGGGGCGCGGGGGGCTCGGCGGTGACGCTGCGTTCCCTGCTGGAGGAAGGCGCCGAGCTCGCGATCACCGACATGGTTTCGATGGAGGTCCTGGCTGGGGCTCGGAGCGACGCGGAACGTGACAGGGTGGGTCGCTTCCTCTATGCCCAGCGGTTCCTGCCCGCGGAAGGACCGGTCGATCACGAGAACGCTGCCGAGCTGTACCGGATCTGCCGCCGAGGGGGCGAGACTCCGCGCCAGCTCGTCGACTGCCTGATCGCGGTGGTCGCGATGCGCAACGGCGCGGAGCTGCTCGCCGCAGACGCCGACTTCGAGGTCATCGCGCGGCACGCGCCGCTGCGCTTGGCGGCAACCTGAGCCGCCGCGTAGACTGCCCGCCGATGGCAAGCGTCGAGGTGCAAGGGGTCGAGGGAATGCAGTCCCTGCTCGAGCGGGAGATCGGGCCGAGCGAATGGCGCACGGTCTCCCAGGCCGACATCGACACCTTCGCCGAGCTCTCCGGCGACGACCAGTGGATCCACGTCGACGTCGAGCGGGCGAAGAGCGAGAGCCCCTTCGGCACCACGATCGCCCACGGCAACCTCACCCTCTCCCTGGTCGACGGCTTCCGCAAGGAGCTGATCTCCGCGACCGGCTTCGCCCTCGGCGTCAACTACGGCTGGAACAAGATCCGCTTCCCGGCCCCGGTCCCGGTCGACAGCAAGGTCCGCGGCCGCGCCGAGGTCGTCTCGATCGACGAGAAGGGCGACGGCTGGTGGGAGGCCATAACCCGCTTCACCCTCGAGGTCGAGGGCGCCGACAAACCATGTTTTGTCGGCGACTCGGTCACTCGAGTGCTAGCGCCTGAACCCGACGGTCCCTGACCGTCCTCACCGCACCGTCAAAGCCCCTTTTCGAGCTCGGCCGTGGTCGAGTCGCTGCTTTCGGTGATAGATCTCGTGCCTGAGGCTGATGAACATGGTCGTATGGATTTCAGGCCGACGGATCGACCAGCTGCACCTTGGCTGGCTCGAAATCGCGCTGGTTGAGGGTGGCCAGCACGAGATCATGAGCAAGGGCGGAAGCGGCGATCAGGCTGTCTTTGATCGACATCGGCTTGCCGTGCCGGCGTAGGTCGGCAAGCAGCTGGGCCCAGCGCATGCCGACGGCCGAGTCCCAGGAAATGCACTGGATTCGATTGATCCCTTGCTCGAACCAGTTCTCCAGCTCGGTGCGCCGCGCGCCGCGCGCCAGAAGCAGGATGCCGAAGCGAACCTCGCCCAAGATGATCGGATCGACGACGAGCGAGTGCTCATTTCGCCGCAGCCACTCTACGACCCGAAAGTCGGGGCTGGGCTTGGTCGCCTCGGAGAGGACATTGGCATCGACCAGATATCTCACAGAGTGTCGGTCGACTCGGAGTCGATTGGAGCGAAGTAGCCTTTCTGTGGACAGGCAAGAAGCCAGTCCACCATGCCTTCGTTCGGCGCGGCAGCAACTCGTCGCAGCCGGTACTCGTCGGCGTCGAGGCGCTCGACCTCGAACTCCTGCCCGGGCTTGATGTCATCGCGCTGGCGCAGCTCAGCCGGCAGCACGATCTGACCCTTGGTTGAGACCGTCGTCTTCATCGACGTAAGATAGCATCTTACGCAGCGAGATCGACCACCGGTGTCGCCTCCCGCCTCACCCTCGAGGTCGAGGGCAACGACAAACCATGTTTTGTCGGCGACTCGGTCACTCGAGCGCCTGAACCCGACGGTCCCTGACCGTCCTCACCGCACGGTCAAAGCCCCTTCCATGCCGGCTTCCCTGTGCCCCGGCACGGTGCAGTAGAAGGTGTATTCGCCGGGTTTGAGGTCGGCCGTGGTCGAGTCGCTGCTTTCGGTGATGATCTCGGTGGCGGCGATCTCTTTGCCGCTCGAGTCTTCGATCGCGACGTCGTGGGCGGCCGGCTGCGGGTTGTTGAACTCGATTTTCACTTTGCCCGCTTCGGCGCTGGCTTCGTCGGTCGTGTAGGCGAGGCCACCGGCCGGGTCAGCTTCGAATTCCAGCGTCGCGCCGCCGTCTGCGCCGGCTTTCTCACCGTTTTCCGCCTCGGCGCCGGAGGTGTCGGTCGCGGTGGTGGGGGTCGTCTCGTCGTCCTCGCCGCCGCAGGCGACGAGCGCCGCCGAGGCCAGGGCGAGGACGAGCAGAGCGGAGAGCTTCTTCATCGCTGGGTCCTTTCGGGAGGGAGGGACGCTCAGGGAAAACTGTAACCGGGATTGCCCTCCCGGTGGGCCTCAGCGACCCTCGAAGACCGGCTTCTCGCCACCGAAGAAGGCGACGACGCCGTTGCGCAGGTCCTCGGTCGCCATGCTGTCGGCGATCCCGTGGCGCTCCAGCTGCAGGTGCTCGGTCAGCGAGTTCTCGATGCTGACCCCGCAGAGTCGTTTCGCCATCTTCACGTAGTAGGGCGCCTTGGCCCCCAGCTCCTCGGCCTTCGCCCGCGCCTTCTCGGCCAGCTCCTCGGCCGCGACGACCTCGGAGACCAGCCCCTCGGCGAGCGCGTCCGCGGCGCTCATGTTCGGGTCCTCGAGCAGGATCTCCAGCGCCCGGCTCGGCCCGACCACACGCGGCAGGAAGTAGGTCATGCCGCCGTCGGGGGAGGCGCCGATCCGCCCGTAGGCGGGGGCGAAGAAGGCGGCCTCGGAGGAGATCCGGATGTCGCAGGCGAGCGCCAGCGAGAAGCCGGCGCCGGCCGCCGGGCCGTTGACCGCGCAGATCACCGGGTAGGGGATCCGGCGCAGGTCGACGATCGCCTGGTGCAGCGCCTCGGCGCCGCGCCGCACCTGCGAGGGCAGGTCGATCGAGTCGTCCTCGACCCCGCCGCGGAACCAGTTGACGTCGCCGCCGGAGCAGAAGGCCCTGCCGGCGCCGGTCAGGACCAGCGCCCGCAGCGGCGCCTGATCGGCCAGCCAGGCGAATGCCACGGTCAACTCGCCGATCATCTCCGGGCTCATCGCGTTGAAGGCGTCGGGCCGGTCGAGGGTCATCGTGCCGACGTCGCCGTCGACCTCGATCCGCAGCGTGCTCGTCTCAGGAGGATTCATGTGGCCCGCAGCCTACTCTTTGGTCGAGTGAACGACAGGATCCGCGAGCTTCCCGACTCCCCCGGCGTCTACCTCTTCCGCGACGCCGGCGGCGAGCTGCTCTACGTCGGCAAGGCGCGCTCGATCCGCAAGCGGGTCGCCTCGCACTTCTCCGGCGGCGAGGCCCGGCTGACCTCGCGGGTCGACGCGATCGAGGTGCTGGTCACCGCCAACGAGGCGGAGGCGCTGCTCACCGAGCAGAGCTTCATCAAGCGCCACCGGCCGCGCTTCAACATCCGCCTGCGCGACGACAAGTCCTACCCCTACGTCTGCGTCAGCCTCGACGAGGACTACCCGCGCGTCTACTTCACCCGCGAGAAGCACCGCGCCGGCCGCGCCTACTTCGGCCCCTTCTCCAGCGCCAAGCGGGTGCGTGAGACGCTCGACCTGCTCGGCAAGCTGTTCCAGTTCCGCACCTGCGAGGGCGCCGAGCCGGGCCGGCGCTCCGGCAGCCCCTGCCTCGACTACTACATCAAGCGCTGCGGGGCGCCCTGCGTCGGCTACGTCAGCCAGGAGGAGTACCGGCGCAACGTCGAGGCGATCGTCGACTTCCTCTCCGGCCGCTACCGCCAGGTCGAGGCCGACGAGCGGGCGAAGATGGAGGCCGCCGCGGCGGCGCGCGAGTTCGAGCGGGCCGCCGTCCACCGCGACCGCCTGACCGCGATCCAGTCGCTGTTCGAGCGCCAGCGGATCGCCGGCGGCTCGGTCGGCACCGCCGACCTGATCGGCGTCGCGGCCGAGGGCGCCGACGCCAACGCCCAGGTCTTCCAGGTCCGCGACGGCATCCTCGCCGAGCGCCAGAGCTTCTACCTCGACAACCAGGCCGAGCGCGACCTCGCCGAGGTCGCCGAGGAGTTCATCGGCCAGTTCTACTCGGCCTCGCCGGCGATGCCGCGGACGATCGTCGTCGGCCCCTACCTGCGCGAGCGGGCCGGGCTGCTGGCGGCGGCGCTGGGGGAGAAGCGCGGGTCCCCGGTCGAGGTGCGGGTCGCCGAGCGCGGCGACAAGCGCCGCCTGCGCGAGCTCGCCGAGCGCAACGCCCAGCTCGCCCTCGACCAGGACCGGCTGCGGCGCGAGCACCGGCGCCAGCGCCGGGTCGACTCGCTCGCCGATCTGCGCGAGGCGCTCGGGATGGAGGAGCTGCCGGTGCGGATCGAGGGCTTCGACGTCTCCAACCTCGGCGGCGAGCACACCGTCGCCTCGATGGTCGTCTTCGAGGGCGGCGCGACCAAGAAGTCCGACTACCGGCGCTTCAAAATCAAATTCCGCCCGCGTGCTCTGCTTCCGGACACGTCCAGAGAGTCAGATATGGATGGCCGTGTCCTCCCGCGTCCGCCGCGGGCGGGCGGGAAGCAGGACGACTTTGCGGCGATCGAAGAGGTGCTCAGCCGCCGCGTGAGTCGCTACCTTGAGCAGATCGACCTCTCGCCCCACGACGGCAAGCGCGACGAGAGCTTTTCCGCATTGCCCTCCCTGGTGGTGGTCGATGGAGGCAAAGGGCAGTTGAACGCGGCGATGCGGGTCCTGGGCCCGCTCGTCGAACGCGGCGTCACCGTGGTCTCGCTGGCCAAGCGCGAGGAGGAGGTCTTCGTCCCCGGCCGCTCGGCGCCGATCGAGCTGGCCGCCGATTCGGAGGCCTCGAAGCTGCTGCAGCGGGTCCGCGACGAGGCCCACCGCTTCGCGATCGAGCACCACCGCGGGCGCCGCGACCGGGCGATGACCGGCTCGGTGCTCGACGGGCTGGCGGGAGTCGGCCCGGCCCGCAAGCGGGCCTTCCTCAAGCACTTCGGCACCCCCGAGCGCTTCCTCGCCGCGAGCCGCGAGGAGCTCGAGGCGGTGCCGGGCGTGCCCGGCAAGCTGGCGCGCGAGATCCACGAGCAGCTGCACCGGACCGGCTGAGCGTGGCCAAGCCCGAGCAGATCGACCTGGTCCTGATCACCGGCCACTCCGGGGCGGGCAAGTCGGAGGCGATTGCCGCCTTCGAGGATGGCGGCTACTTCTGCGTCGACAACCTGCCGCCGCGGATGATCGCCGGCCTCGGTGAGCTCTTCCGCCACGAGGGCAGCGGCGTCGAGCGCGCCGCGGTCGTCTCCGACGTGCGCGGCGGCGAGTACTTCGAAGAGCTGCTGCAGGTGGTCGAGGAGCTGGGGAGGGACGGGCTGAAGACGAAGCTGCTCTTCCTCGAGGCCGACGAGGAGACTCTGCTCGACCGTTACAAGGAGACCCGCCGCCGGCACCCGCTGGCGCCCGAGGGCCGGATCGTCGACGGGATCCGGGCCGAGCGCGAGCTGCTGGCGCCGCTGCGGGCGCGCGCCGACGTCGTGATGGAGACCAGCGGCCTCACCAGCGGCCAGCTGCGCCGCCGGATCGCAGAGGAGCTGCTGGGCGGCGACGGCGGCGGCAAGCTGGCGCTGACCCTGCTCACCTTCGGCTTCAAGAACGGCCCGCCGCGCGACTCCGACCTGACCCTCGACGTCCGCTTCCTGCCCAATCCCCACTACGTCGACGAGCTGCGGCCGCTGACCGGGCTCGACGAGGCGGTGCGCGCCTACGTCGAGTCGGGGACCCAGGCGGGCGAGTTCTACGGCCGGCTGCTGCCGCTGCTCGAGTTCCTCGTGCCGGCCTACGTCGCCGAGGGCAAGAGCCACCTGACGATCGCGGTCGGCTGCACCGGGGGCAAGCACCGCTCGGTCACCGTCGCCGACCGCATCCGCCGCGCGCTCGAGGGCCGCGAGGGCGTTGTGATCCGGGTCAAGCACCGCGACCTGGAATGACGAGGTCCAGGGGCCGCCATGCTGCGTCCTCGGTCGGTCTCCTCGAGTCACGCACCAAGAGGTGCGCTTCCCTCGTCGCCTTCCCTGCGTCCTTGCCTGGCGACGCCTGGACCTCGTCATTCGGCGTGTCCATAGAATCGCCCAGCCCGTGGCCGATCCCGTCATCTCCATCAGCGGTCTGCGCAAGAGCTACGGCGACGTCGAGGCGGTGCGGGGGATCGACCTCGAGGTGCGGGAGGGGGAGATCTTCGCCTTCCTCGGCCCCAACGGGGCCGGCAAGACGACCTGCGTCGAGATCCTCGAGGGCTACCGCAGGCGCGACGCGGGCGAGGTCTCGGTGCTGGGCGAGGACCCGCAGCGGGCCGGCCGCGGCTGGCGCGAGCGGATCGGCATCGTCCTCCAGGGCGGGCGGCTCGAGCCCTACCTGACGGTGGCCGAGTCGCTCTCGCTCTACGCCGGCTACTACCGCTCGCCGCGCCCGGTCGAGGAGGTGATCGAGACGGTCGGCCTCGGCGGCAAGGCGGACGAGCGCGCCGGTCGCCTCTCGGGCGGGCAGCAGCGCCGCCTCGACGTCGGCCTGGCGCTGGTCGGCGATCCCGACCTGCTCTTCCTCGACGAGCCGACGACCGGCTTCGACCCCTCGGCGCGGCGCCAGGCCTGGGACGTGATCGCCGGCCTGCGCGACCTCGGCAAGTCGGTCTTCCTCACCACCCACTACATGGACGAGGCGCAGCGCCTGGCCGACCGGGTGGCGATCGTCGCCGCCGGCGAGGTGGTTGCCCGCGGCACCCCCGAGGACCTCGGCGAGCGCGAGAGCCAGCCGGCGACGATCAGCTACCGGCGCGGCGGCGAGGAGGTCAGGCTGGAGACCGCGACCCCGGTCGAGGCGCTCAACGAGCTGACCGGCCGGGCGCTGGCAGAAGGGGCCGAGCTCGAGCGGCTGGAAGTCACCCGCCCCAGCCTCGAGGACGTCTACCTGGAGCTGACCCGCTCAGAATGAGCCTCGTCCTGCACCAGCTGCGCTACGACCAGAAGGTCTTCTGGCGCAATCCGGCGGCGGTCTTCTTCACCGTCGCCTTCCCGGTGATCCTGCTGCTGATCTTCGCCACCGTCTTCGGCGGCCAGACGATCGACGTCGCCGGCGGGATCGAGATCACCACCTACTACGTGCCCGCGATCGTCACCCTGGCGGTGATCTCGGCGACGATGCAGACGCTGGCGATGTCGCTGACGATCGCCCGCGAGGAAGGCCGGCTCAAGCGCGGCCGCGGCACGCCGATGCCGCCCTGGGTCTTCGTCGCCGGGCGGATCGGCAACTCGATCGTCGTCGCGCTGATCATGCTGGCGCTGGTGGCGCTGCTCGGCAAGCTGGTCTACGGGGTGCCGATCCCCTGGGCCCGGGCGCCCGAGCTGCTCGTCGTGCTGACCGTGGGCGCGGCCTCGTTCTGCTGCCTCGGCATCGCCCTGACCGCGGCGATCCCCTCGCAGGACGCCGCCGCGCCGATCGTCAACGCGCTGCTGCTGCCGCTCTACTTCCTCTCCGGCGTCTTCATCCCCGAGGACGAGCTGCCCACCGGGGTGCTCGACTTCGCCGGCTACTTCCCCGTCCGCCCCTTCTTCGAGGCCTTCTTCGACGCCTACGTCGCCGGCGCCGGCGACGCGCTCGCCTGGGGCGATCTCGCCGTGGTGGCGGCCTGGGGCGCCGCCGGCCTGCTGCTCGCGATCCGCTTCTTCCGCTGGACTCCGCGCGGCGGTTGACGAGCGCTGCGTTGACCGCGCTATAGGGGGCAAATGCAGCGTTCGTCACGGTGGCGGCCGACCGGACGCCGGGTTGCCCCTATAGCCTTCCCGACCCGATGTTGCACCATGTCCTCTTAGAGGTCTCCGACCTCGAGCGGAGCGCGGCGTTCTACGACGCGCTGCTCGCGCCGCTTGGCTGGCGGCGGCATTACGAGCAGGACGAGACGGTCGGCTGGGGGATCGCCAAGCCGGTCTTCTTCGTCTCGGCCCACCACCCGCCCAAGCCGGGCTTCGGCCTGCTCAGCTTCTCGGGCCTGGGGATCGTCGCGGTCAAGGCCGCCTGGGAAGCCGGGGTCAGGGTCGGCGGCGAGGCGGTCGGCGAGCCCGGCGAGCGTCGCTCGCACGGCTCCGGCACCTACTCGGCGTTCCTTCGCGACCCGGACGGGTACGAAATCGAGGTGACGATCGGCAGTGAATGAGTTCGGACCAGGCAAAGCATCGACTTCAGGAGGAATCGAGCGATGGCAGTGAAGGTCGGCATCAACGGCTTCGGCCGGATCGGGCGCAACGTCTTCCGCGCCGCGCAGGCGGCGGGGGCCGAGCTCGAGTTCGTCGCGGTCAACGACCTGACCGACCCGGGCACGCTCGCCCACCTGCTCAAGTACGACTCGATCCTCGGGCGCTTCCCGGAGCCGGTCGAGGCGGGGGAGGGGTCGATCTCGGTCGGCGGCAGGGAGCTCAAGGTGCTCTCCGAGCGCGACCCGGCGGCGCTGCCGTGGGGCGAGCTGGGGGTCGACGTGGTGATCGAGTCGACCGGCCTCTTCACCGCCCGCGACGACGCCGCCAAGCACCTCGAGGCGGGGGCCAAGAAGGTGATCGTCTCGGCGCCGGCCAAGGAGCCGGACGTGACCGTGGCGCTCGGCGTCAACTTCGAGAGCGACTACGACAGGGACAAGCACCAGATCATCTCCAACGCCTCCTGCACGACCAACTGCCTGGCACCGCTGGCCAAGGTGCTGCATGAATCGTTCGGGATCGAGCAGGGGCTGATGACCACGATCCACGCCTACACCGCCGACCAGCGGCTGCAGGACATGCCGCACAAGGACCTGCGCCGGGCGCGGGCGGCGGCGATCAACCTGATCCCGACGACGACCGGCGCCGCCAAGGCGGTCGGGCTCGTCCTGCCGGAGCTGAACGGCAAGCTGAACGGCTTCGCGATGCGGGCCCCGGTGGCGACCGGCTCGGTCGTCGACCTCGTCTTCACCCCGTCCGAGCCGACCGATCCCGACGCGGTCAACGCGGCGGTCAAGCAGGCTGCCGAGGGGCCGCTGAAGGGGATCCTCTCCTACACCGAGGACGAGATCGTCTCCACCGACATCGTCGGCGACCCGCACTCCTCGATCTTCGACGCCGGCCAGACGATGGCGATCGGCGACGGCAGGATGATCAAGGTAGTGAGCTGGTACGACAACGAGTGGGGCTACAGCAACAGGTGCGTAGAGTTGGCCGGGAAGGTGTAGGCGGACATTTCTAGTCTCAGCCCGTAAATGACGGCCTCGGATCGCCGCCATGCTGCGTCCTCAGTCGGCCGAATAGCGCCGCTATTCGGCCTCCTTGCGTCCTTGCCTGACGACGCCCGAGTCGCGTCATTTCCGGACTGATCCGTCGAAATGGCCGCCTACACCTTCCCAAGATCTGTTCAGGAAGCGAAAGTTCAGAACAGAAGAATTTTGGTTCGAGTGGATTTCAATGTGCCGTTGGAGGAAGGCCGAGTCGCCGACGACACTCGGATCCGGGCGGCGCTGCCGACGATCGAGTTGCTACGGGAGCGCGGTGCGGCGCTGATTCTCGTCTCCCATCTGGGGCGCCCCAAGGGCGAGGTGGTGTCGGACCTCTCAATGAAACCTGTAGGGGAGAGATTGTCTGAGTTGCTTGGACGTGAGGTCAGGCAGGCTCCCGCGGTGGTCGGTGCGAATGTCGAGGCCATGGCCGGGGAACTCGAGTCGGGCGGCGTCCTCCTGCTCGAGAATGTTCGTTTTGAGCCGGGCGAGACTGAGAACGACCCTGATCTCGCCGAGCGGCTGGCGCGGCTGGCGGACGTCTACGTGAATGACGCCTTCGGCGCTGCCCACCGGGCCCACGCCAGCACCGAGGGGGTCGCTCACCTGCTGCCCGCCTACGCCGGCCTGCTGCTGGAGCGCGAGGTGAGCGAGCTGAGCAGGGTCGTCGAGTCGCCCTCGCGGCCGCTGGTCGTCGTCCTCGGCGGCGCCAAGGTGAGCGACAAGATCGGCGTCATCGGCCGCTTCCTCGAGCTCGCCGACCGGATCCTGATCGGCGGCGCGATGTGCTTCAGCTTCTTCCGCGCGCAGGGGATCGAGACCGGCGACTCGCTGGTCGAGGAGGAGGGCGTGAAGCTCGCCGAGCAGGCGCTGCGCAGGGCGCAGGCCTCCCGCTGCGAGTTCGACCTGCCGACCGACCTCGTGCTGGGACGGGAGTTCGACGCCGAGACGGAGGTCAGAGCGGGCGAGGGGGTCGTCGTGCCCGACGGCTGGATGGGCCTCGACATCGGGCCGGCCACCGCAGCCGCCTACGCGGAGGCGATCGGCGCCGCCGGCACGGTGCTCTGGAACGGCCCGATGGGCGCCTTCGAGCTGGAGCCATTCGCCGCCGGGACGCGCGCGGTCGCCGATGCGGTCGCCGCGGCGCCGGGGACCACGGTGGTCGGCGGCGGCGACTCGGTCGCCGCGCTGCAGCAGTTCGGCCTGGCTGACAAGGTGGACTGGCTGTCGACCGGAGGAGGAGCGTCCTTGGAGCTGCTGGAGGGAAAGAAGCTGCCCGGCGTGGAGGCTTTGTCAGATGCCTGACCCCTCGCCCCCGCATACCCGGCACGTGGCCGAAGGGCCAGGCATCTAATGCCTGAGCGCACCCCCTACGTCGCCGCCAACTGGAAGATGCACAAGACCGTCGCCGAGGCGGCCGAGTTCGTCGACGCGCTGCTGCCGCGGATCGCGGCGACCCAGCACGACGTCGTCGTCTGCCCGCCGTTCACCGCGCTGAGCGAGGTGGTCGAGCGCTCGCGCGGCAGCGCCGTGCGGGTCGCGGCGCAGAACATGCACGAGGAGGACTCGGGTGCCTTCACCGGCGAGGTCTCGGCGCCGATGCTGGCCGAGCTCGACGTCGAGGCGGTCGTCCTCGGCCACTCCGAGCGGCGCCAGCGCTTCGGCGAGACCGACGAGGCGCTGGCGCGCAAGCTGCCGGCGGCGCTGGCGGCGGGGCTGGAGCCGATCCTCTGCGTCGGCGAGAGCCTCGAGGCGCGCGACGCCGGGCAGACGATGGGCGTCCTGGAGAGCCAGCTGCAGGCCGACCTGGCCGCGGTCGACCCGGGCGAGCTGGGCGGGATCGTCGTCGCCTACGAGCCGATCTGGGCGATCGACACCGGTCGCACCGCCACCCCCGAGCAGGCGCAGGAGGCCTGCGCGTTCCTGCGCGACGTGCTGCGCGAGCGCGGCGTCGCCGCCGACGCGGTGCGGATCCTCTACGGCGGCTCGGTCAAGCCCGGCAACGCGGCCGAGCTGATCGCGCAGGAGGACATCGACGGGGCGCTGGTCGGCGGCGCCAGCCTCGACCCGGAGGACTTCGCGGCAATCGTCGAGGCGGCCGGATGAGCTTCCGCTGCGCCTTTTGGGTCCCACAGACACAAAAAGCGCACCGGAAGGACGATCGGTGAGGTTGCCCGCGCCTTCGGTCGCGCTGGTCGTCCTCGACGGCTGGGGACTGGCGCCGCTGGGGCCGGGCAACGCGATCTCTCTGGCCGAGACCCCGGTCTTCGACGACCTCTGGGAGCGTTTCCCGCACACGCGGCTCTCGGCCCAGGGGCGCGACGTCGGCCTGCCCGACGGGCAGATGGGCAACTCCGAGGTCGGCCACCTCAACCTCGGCGCCGGGGCGGTCGTCAAGCAGGACCTGGCGCGGATCGACGACGCGATCGCCGACGGCGGCTTCTTCGAGAACGAGGCGCTGCTCGCGGCCTGCGATCGCGCCCGGCGCAGCCCTCGCGGCCGCCTGCACCTGCTCGGCCTGGTCTCCGACGGCGGCGTGCACTCCGGCTGGGAGCACATCGAGGCGGCGATCGAGCTGGCCTCGCAGGAGGGTGTCCCCGACCTCGTCTTCCACGCCTTCACCGACGGCCGCGACACGCTGCCCCACGGCGGCCGCGCCTACCTGGCGGAGCTGGAGCGCTGGCTGCGTCAGGCGGGCCGGATCGGCACCGTCGGCGGGCGCTACTACGCGATGGACCGCGACACCCGCTGGGAGCGGACCAAGCTCGCCTACGACGCGATCGTCCACGCCAGCGGCCTGCGGGCGGTCAGCGCCGGCGAGGCGATCGAGGCCGCCTACGCGCGGGAGGAGACCGACGAGTTCGTCAAGCCGACCGCGATCGGCGATTACGACGGCGCGGAGGCCGGCGACGTGGCGGTCTTCCTCAACTTCCGCCCCGACCGGGCGCGGCAGATGACCCGCGCCCTGGCCGAGCCCGACTTCGCCGAGTTCCCCCGCGTCGGGGGGCCGCTGCTCGAGCTGACGACGATGACCGCGTACCGCAAGGGCTGGCCCTACCCGGTCGCCTTCCCCGAGGCGCCGCCGCGGACGACCCTGGCCGAGACGATCTCGGCCGCCGGCGGGCGCCAGCTGCACGTCGCCGAGACCGAGAAGTACGCCCACGTCACCTACTTCTTCAACGGCGGGCGCGAGCAGGAGTGGGAGGGGGAGGAGCGCTGCCTGGTCGACTCGCCGCGCGACGTCCCGACCTACGACCGCAAGCCCGAGATGAGCGCCCGGGCCGCCGGCGAGGCCTTCGTCTCGCGCTGGGCCGAGGGCGGCTACCGCTTCGGCATCGTCAACTTCGCCAACCCCGACATGGTCGGCCACACCGGCGACATCCCGGCGGCGGTCAAGGCGGTCGAGACGGTCGACGGCTGCCTCGGCGAGGTCGTCGCCGCGGTCGAGCGCAGCGGCGGCGCCTGCATCGTCACCGCCGACCACGGCAACTGCGATCACATGCTCGAGCCCGACGGCTCGCCCAACACCGCCCACTCGCTCAACCCGGTGCCGCTGATCGTCACCGCCGAGGGTCTCGCCCTGCGCGAGGGCGGCATCCTCGCCGACGTCGCCCCGACCGCGCTCGAGCTGCTCGGCATCCCCCAGCCGCAGGCGATGACCGGCAACTCGCTGCTGGCGTGAGGGCCGAGCCGGAGGGGTCGACGTTCGAGATCGCGGCGCGGGACGGTGGCGGCGCGACGGCAGTCCTGAAGGGCGCCGCCCCCTGGGCTTTCGGGTGAGAGCGCCTATTCGGTGTTCTTCTGGACCAGTTCCTTGAACTCTTCCACGACCCTGTCGACCGTGTCCCCGGCCACTTCGCTTGCGTCGACGCCGTTGGCCTGATCGGTGGCGAGGATCACCGCAGCCGCGACCGCGGCGGCGATCAGGACGAGTGCCACCGTCGCCAGCACGAAGCGGGCGAAGCGGGAGAAGGCGCCGCGCTTGCGCGGCGGGGGGGGGGGGGCCGAACGTCATCGCGAACGAGTTCTGATCGGCGGCGACCGGTTGCGGCGCGGCCGGCGCCGGCACCCGCGCCGCCGGCCGCCGGCTCGGTGAGGGGGGGCGCAGCTCGGTGCGCTCGGTCTGGTCGAGGCGGCGGGTGGCGGTCTCGCCGCCCAGCACCCGGGTCGCCGATTCGCCCTGCTCCAGGGGCAGCGTCACGTCCTCGCCGTGCAGGCCCATCTGCAGCCCGCCGGCGAGCTCGTCGGCGCTGGCGTAGCGCCGCCCGGGGTCGCCCTCCAGCGCTCGCAGCACGGCGCCGCCGAGGGTCTCCGGGACGTCGGCGTTGTAGGTGGTGGGGGGGAGGGGCCGCTCGTTCTGCTGGCGCACGGCCAGCTCGGCCAGCGAGGAGCCCTCGTAGGGCAGCCGGCCGGTGAGGAACTGGTAGACGACGACGCCGAGCGCGTAGACGTCGGTGGTCGGGGTGGCCTCCTCGCCGCGCACCTGCTCGGGGGCGAGGTAGGCGGCGGTGCCGACCACCGAGCCGACCTGGGTGATCCGGGTCTGTTCGATCGCCCGCGCGATGCCGAAGTCGGTCAGCTTGACGGTCATCGGGCCGCCGCCGACCGGGCCGCCGTCGACCATCAGGTTGCCGGGCTTGACGTCACGGTGGATGATCCCGCGCCGGTGCGCGTAGTCGAGGCCGCCGCAGGCCTGGATCCCGGCCTCGGCGGCGATCTCGGGGGCCAGCGGGCCCTGGCGCTGCAGGATCTGCGCCCCGGAGCGCCCCTCGACGTACTCCATGACGATGAAGCGGCGGCCGTCGTCGTCGCCGGTGTCGTAGACCTGGACGATGTTGGGGTGGATCAGCTGCGCCACCGCCAGCGCCTCGCGGCGGAAGCGTTCGACGAAGCGCTCGTCGTCGGAGAGGTGCTCGGCGAGGACCTTGACCGCGACGGTGCGCTCGAGGATCAGGTCGGTGGCCCTGTAGACGGTCGACATCCCGCCCGAGCCGAGCTTGTCGCCGAGCTCATAGCGTCCGGAGAGGGCGGTGGCGGCCATCACTCGCCCCCTTCGACCGGGCTGCCGGGGCTGACGCCCCCGGACGGCTCTTCGCCGCCGCCGGCTTCTCCGCCCGCTTCGCCGCCGCCTTCGCCCTGGCCTTTCGGTTCGCCTTTCGCCTCTGGCGGCAGCGAGGGCTCGCCCCCCCGTTCGGGGGACGAGCGCGGCTCGTCCGCGTCATCGTCCTCGCCGTCGTCCTCGCCGTCCTCCTTCTTCCCCGGCCTCTGCTCGCCTTCGTCCTCTTCGTCCTCTTCGGGGATCGTCGCCGGCGCGACCGCTTCGGTGGTGGTTTCCTCGCATTCGACGATCACTGCCTCGAGCCGCGCCGCGCCGCGCTCCAGCGCCCGCTTCAGCTCGCGGTCGACGTCTGCCAGCGCCTCGATCTGTTCGCTCACCTGTTCCGCCGCGCTTTCGGCGCCGACGCAATCGCCTTCGCCGGCGAGCTGCTCGACCGTGTCGAGGTTGGCGACGATCTCCCGCGCGGTTTCCCCGCTCAAGAGCTGGGCGTCGTCCTCTCCGCAGGAGCTGAGGCCGAGCGCCGCGGCGGCGCCCAGCCCGAGGGCGAGCACGGATCCGGGCAGTCGAGGCATCCGGCCGAGTCTAGTGGCCCTTCCTGAGCGCGGAATTTCCCTGCACCTGAACGTCACGAGCCGACCCGGAGGCGTTCCGCGAGGCGCCGCGGCAGGCCGGCCGCGACGATCGACTCGGCGGCTCGGTCGACGTCGTAGGCGACGCGGTGGAAGCGTGCGGTCAGCTCGCCGGTGTCCAGTTCCAGCCAGGCGGCGCGCGGGTCGCCGTCGCGCGGCTGGCCGACGCTGCCGGGGTTGACCAGCCACTCACCGCCGCCGAGGTCGAGCAGCGTGTCGTCGCCGGCCTGCGCCCCGCGGATCTCCGCCATCGCGCCGTCGTCCGGACGGACGAAGAAGAGCGCGACATGCGAGTGGCCGACCAGGGCGATCCGCTCCGGGTGGGCGTCGAGGCAGGCATCGGCCTGCTCGGCCGAGAGCACGTACTCCCAGACCGGGTCGCGGGGGGAGGCGTGGAAGAGGGCGATCTGCTCGCGCCGCGCTTCGGGCGCCAGCTCGCGCAGCAGCGCCAAGCTGCTCTCGGCGACCGCTGTGCGGGTCCAGGCGACCGCCGCCGCGGCGGCCTCCGAGAAGGCCTCGACGTCGAGGGCGCCGAGCACGGCGAGGTCGTGGTTGCCGACCAGGCAGAGGTCGCAGCGCGCGTCGATCAGCTCGACGCAGGCGTCGGGCTCGGCCCCGTAGCCGATCACGTCGCCCAGGCACCAGATCTGCTCGACGTCGGCGCCGTCGATCGCCGCCAGCGTCGCCTCGAGCGCCGGCAGGTTGGCATGGATGTCGCTAATAGCGGCTACGCGCACTAGTGGTCCATCCGGTAAGTCGGGTGCCGATTCGGCGAGCGAAAACCGAGCCGGCCGCGGACGCAGGGAGGCCCAATAGTGGGCACTATTGGGCCGACCGAGGACAAAGGCCGGCGAAGGTTTGCAGCCGCCCAATCGGTGCACGAATTTGCCGGATGGACCACTAGTGCCCTCCCCCGCAACGTCCGGCCGGAAATGACGGCCCCAGATCGTCGCCATACTGCGTCCTCGGTCGTCCGAATAGAACCACTATTCGGACTCCCTGCGTCCTTGTCTGGCAACGCCTGTGTCTCGTCATTTCTCGGCCAACGTTACGGGGCAGGGCACCGGGCCAGCGTACCCGGGCAGGTTGCGGTCCATACGATGGGGACCGTGAGCGGGACGGATTCGATCGCCGAGCTGTGCGACGCCGTGGAGCGGGCGGCGCGGAGCCTGCGCGACGGCGAGCCGACCGGCCCCGAGCCGACCCTGGACCGGCCGCCGAAGCCCGAGCTGGGCGACTACAGCTCCAACGCGGCGATGCTGCTGGCGGCGCCGCTTGGCGAAGCGCCGCGCGACGTCGCCGCCCGCCTCGGCGCCGAGCTGGAGGGTCAGCTGGGCGCCGATCTGGTCGAGCGGATCGAGGTCGCGGGGCCCGGCTTCGTCAACCTCTTCCTCGCCGATCAGTGGTACCGCCAGGCGATGGCCCGCCTGGCCGCTGCCGGCGAGCGGCTGGGCCCGGCGCCGACCGAGTCGCCGCAGCGGGTCCTGGTCGAGTTCGTCTCCGCCAACCCGACCGGGCCGCTGCACGTGGGCGGCGGGCGCCACGCCGCCTACGGCGACGCGATCGTCCGCCTGCTGGAGGCGGTCGGGCACGAGGTCGAGCGGGAGTACTACGTCAACGACACGGGCGGTCAGATGCAGCGCTTCGGCGCCTCGATCGCGGCCAGGATGAGGGGCGAGGAGCCGCCCGAGGACGGCTACGCGGGCGAGTACGTGCGCGAGCTGGCGGCGCGGATGCGCGAGGAGGGGATCCCGGCCGAGGACGGCGAGGCGCTGGCGCGGCGCGGGGTCGAGCTGATCCTCGACGGCGTGCGGTCGACGCTGGAGCGCTTCGGGGTCGGCTTCGACAGCTGGTTCCACGAGCGCGACCTCTACGCGAGCGGGGCGGTCGAGGCCGCCCTGGCCAAGCTCGGGCAGCGCGGCCACACCTACAGGAGCGAGGGGGCGCTCTGGCTGCGCAGCACCGAGTTCGGCGACGACAAGGACCGGGTCCTGGTCCGGGCCGAGGGCGACCCCACCTACCTCGCCGCCGACGTCGCCTACCACGGCGACAAGCTGGAGCGCGGCTTCGAGCTGCTGATCGACGTGCTCGGCGCCGATCACCACGGCTACGCGCCACGCCTGCGCGCCGCGGTCGCCGCGCTGGGCGCCGACCCGGCGGCGCTGGAGGCGCTGATCATGCGGCTCGTCCACATCGTCGAGTCGGGCGAGCGGACGCAGATGTCGAAGCGCAGCGGCGACTTCGTCTCGCTCGACGATCTGATCGACGACATCGGGGTCGACGCGACCCGCTGGTTCATGCTCTGGCGCAGCCATGAGACCACGGTCGACCTCGACCTCGCGCTGGCGCGGCGGGAGTCGAGCGACAACCCGGTCTACTACGTGCAGTACGCCCACGCGCGGATCGCCAGCATCCTGCGCAAGGCCGAGGGCGAGGCCGGCGAGGCGGGGGTGCCGACGCCGGGCACGGCGCTCGAGCCGGCGGAGCGGGACCTGGTCAAGCGGCTGCTGGAATTCCCGCAGGAGGTTCGCGAGGCGGCTGAGCGGCGGGCGCCGCACCGGATCTGCGCCTACGCGACCGCGGTCGCCGCCGACTTCCACGCCTTCTACCGCGATTGCCAGGTCGTCGGCGCGGAGGGGGAGGGGGTCGAGCGCTCGCGCCTCGGCCTCTGCCTGTTGGCCAAGCGGACGATCGCGGAGGCGCTCGGCCTGCTCGGGATCTCGGCACCCGAGCGGATGTGAGGGTCCTGGCCGAGATCCCGGCGCGCCCTTCGCCGGAGCTGCGGCCGGGATCGCTGCGCCGCTGCGACATCGAGGCGTTCGAGCGGGTTCTGGGCGACCTCGGCGGCGCCCGGGTCGTCCTCGTCGGCGACGGGGACCGCGAGGGGTCCTTCGGCGCGCTGGGCCTCGCCGCCGCTGCCGCCGCGGCGGGCAGGAGAGCGGCGCTGCTCGAGTGCGACCTCGCCAAGCCGCGCCTCGCCGAGGGCGTCGGCCTGGCCCGGGCGCCGGGGCTGCGGGAGCACCTACGCGGCGAGGCCGCGATCGGGCGGATCCTGAAGCCGGTCGTGCTCGCCGGCCCGGGCTCGGCTCGGGCGAGCGAGCCGCTGGTCTGCGTCGTCGCCGGCAGGCCGGAGCCCGACGGCGCCCGGCTGCTGGCGTCGCCCGCCTTCGCCGAGTCGATACCCCGGCTGCGCGCCCCC
>JBBDTK010000081.1:0-1032 GCA_040904405.1 Solirubrobacterales bacterium
AGTTCTTCGGCTCCTCGCAGCTCTCGCAGTTCATGGACCAGACCAACTCGCTGGCCGGGCTCACCCACCGGCGCCGCCTCTCGGCGCTCGGCGCCGGCGGCCTGACCCGTGAGCGGGCGCCGATCGAGGTTCGCGACGTACACCCGACCCACTACGGCCGGATGTGCCCGATCGAGACCCCGGAGGGGCCGAACATCGGCCTGATCGGGTCGCTCTCCTCCTTCGCGCAGATCTCCGAGCACGGCTTCGTCACGACCCCCTACCGGGAGGTCAAGGACGGCGTGGTCAGCGACGAGATCGTCCATCTCGACGCGACCCAGGAGGAAGACAAGGTGATCGCCCAGGCGAACGCCGAGATCGACCCGAAGACGAAGAAGCTGAAAGGGCCGCGGGTGATGGTGCGGGCCGGCGAGCAGGAGTACGCGACCGCCTCGCCCAAGGAAGTCGAGCTGATGGACGTCTCGCCGACCCAGATCTGGTCGGTGGCGACGGCGCTGATCCCCTTCCTCGAGCACGACGACGCCAACCGGGCGCTGATGGGCTCCAACATGCAGCGCCAGGCGGTGCCGCTGCTGAAGCCCGAGCCGCCGTTGATCGGCACCGGGATGGAGCGGCGCGCCGCGATCGACACCGGCGACGTCACCCTGGCCGCCGCCGACGGCGAGGTCAGCCACGTCGACTCGAAGGCGATCGTGGTCAGCCGCGGCTCGAAGAAGGACGAGTACCCGCTGCACAAGTTCATGCGCTCCAACCAGGGCACGATCATCCACCAGAGGCCGATCGTGAAGAGCGGCGAGAAGGTGAAGCAGGGCGACGTGCTCGCCGACGGCTCCTCGACCGCGGGCGGCGAGATCGCCCTCGGCAAGAACTGCCTGGTCGCCTTCATGTCCTGGGAGGGCTACAACTTCGAGGACGCGATCATCCTCTCCGAGCGCCTGGTCAAGGACGACGAGCTGACCTCGATCCACATCGAGGAGTACGAGATCGACGCCCGCACGACCAAGCTCGGCGACGAGGAGATCACCCGCGACA
>JBBDTK010000082.1:0-6001 GCA_040904405.1 Solirubrobacterales bacterium
GATCCGCTGCACGTCGACGCCGATCACGCCAGAGCCCTCGCCCTGGCGGCCGAAGGCGGCGATCGCCAGCCGCGCCAGGTCGCGCATCCGGCCGTCGTCGCCATCGGCGATCGCCTGCCGGATCTGCTCGCGCAGCTCGTCGACGTCGAGCCGCTCGGCGCCCTCGTGGCGCTGCTCGGTCTCGCCGACCTCGCGCTCGACCGCGACCGCCTCGGCCGAGCGGAAGAACCAGCGCTCGAAGAGCAGCTCGAAGAGGCGGCGGTCCTCCTGCGACTTGGCGATCGTCGCCGCCAGCGCCTCGCGGAAGTCCTCGCGCGACTCCCAGGGCACCTGGTCGAGCGCGGCGAAGGCGTCGAGGATCTCCGAGGTTCCGACCGCGACCCCCTCGCCGCGCAGCTCCTCGCAGAAGCCGAGCAGCTTCGCCGCCAGGCCGGGCGGCCCGGTCTCAGGCCTGGGGCCGTACGGAGTCGGCAAGCTTCACCCCGACTCGCTCCGCCACCAGGTCGATGTCGGTGCGGTGCTTGACGATGATCGACATCGACTGCTCGAAGGTCTTGCGGTCGATGTCCTCGGCGCCCATCAGCAGCAGCGTCCGCGCCCAGTCGATCGTCTCGGCGATCGAGGGCGGCTTCTTGAGGTCGAGGTCGCGCACCATCCGCACCACCTCGACCAGGCGCCGGGCCAGCGCCTCGGGCAGCTCCGGCGTGTGCAGGCGGACGATCTCCATCTCCCGCTCGAGGTCCGGGTAGTCGAGCCAGAGGTAGAGGCAGCGCCGCTTCAGCGCCTCGGTCAGCTCGCGCGAGTTGTTCGAGGTGAGGACGACGATCGGCATCGTCGTCGCCTCCACGCGGCCCAGCTCCGGGATCGTGATCTGGAAGTCGGAGAGCAGCTCGAGCAGCATCGCCTCGAACTCCTGGTCGGTCTTGTCGATCTCGTCGATCAGCAGGAGGACCGGCTCGGCGCTGGCGATCGCCTGCATCAGCGGCCGCTCGAGCAGGAACTCCTTGTCGAATATGTCAGACATAACGCCGCCTCCTCTGCTCCCATGAGGACCCGAGGAATCAGATATGGACGGGTCCTCATTTCCGCGTCCGGGGGCGGCTTGGTCTTTGCCGGCCTGGATCCAGAGGAGTTGCTTGCGGTAGTTCCACTCGTACAGCGCCTTCGCCTCGTCGAGGCCCTCGTAGCACTGCAGCCGCACCAGCTCGCGGCCGCTGGCGCGGGAGAGCGCCTTCGCCAGCTCGGTCTTGCCGACGCCGGCCGGGCCCTCGACCAGGACCGGCTTGCCGAGCCGCTGGGCGAGGAAGGAGACCAGCGCGGCCGGCTCGTCGGCGAGGTAGCCGGCGGCGGCGAGCGCCTCTTTCGCCTCGGCGACGGAGCCCGGTGCCTGCGGATCGGCCATCGGGCGATGATAATCCGCTCCCGTGCCCGACCTCGCCCTCTCCCTCGCCGGCCTGCTGCCGCACAGCACCGCTCCCTACGTGGTCCTGATCCTCAGCGGCTTCGCGATCGGCATCGCCGGCCACCTCTCGACCTCGCGCTGGCTGGTCGCCACCGGCGTCATCCTGATCTTCCTCGGCGCCCTGCTCTTCCCGCTGGCGCTGAACCTGACCGAAGGAACCCCGCCCCAGATCGAGAACCGGCGCTAGCGCCGCCTACACGTATCCGGAAATTCTGGTCGGAATCGGCGAGTGGCTGGGCTTGCCTGACGACGCACGTGGGATGAGTCGATGCCGAAGCATCGGCGATTCCCACGGGTGGCGTCAGGTGCGTCCAGACGCCGCCGAAACGATCTGAATTTCCGGATACGTGTACTAGCCTTACGATCCGCGTCCGCATCCGACCCGAGGGAGACCGCAAGCCGTGAGCCGAGCCCGATCCGCCCAGTTCCTCGCCGTCCTCGCCTCCACCTGCGCGCTGGCGCTCGGCCTCGCCGCCTGCGGCGGCGGCGGCGACGAGAGCCCCGAGCAGCTGCTCGAGGGCGCCACCCTGCAGGGGATCGAAAGCGCCGAGCTTGACTTCTCGCTCGATGCCAAGGCCGGCGGCAAAGAGGGCGGCAGCGTCGACGTCCGCGTCTCCGGGCCCTTCCAGGGAGCCGGCAAGGGCGAGCTGCCGCAGCTCGAGATGAGCGCCAGCGTGAAGGCGACGACCCGTGGCGGCGAGGGCGTCGACGTCGACTTCGAAGGCGGCCTGACGCTGCTGCCCAACAGCGCCTACGTCAGCTACGAAGGGGTCGAGTACGAAGTCGACCCGACCACCTTCGCCTTCGTCGAATCGGCGCTGCGCCGCGCCGAACGCGAAAGCGGCGAAGAAGACGGCGAGGGGGCGTCGGCCTGCCAGGAAGCCGCCGGCGAAATCGAAGTGGCCCGCTTCGTCGATAACGCGACCGACGAAGGCGGCGCCGACGTCGGCGGCGCCGAGACGACGAAGGTGAGCGGCGAGCTCGACGTCGCCGGCGCGATCGACGCCGGCATCGAGCTTGCCCGCAGTCCCGCCTGCAGCGCCCAGGCCGAAACCGCCGGCGAGCTGCCCTCCGACGCCGAGATCGAGGAGGCGAAGCGCGAAGTCGCGGACACCGTGCGCGCGGCGCAGGTCGACGTCTACGTCGGCGAGGACGAGATCGTCCGCCGCCTCGCCGGCGGGATGACGCTCGAGCCGCGCGGGGACAGCGGCGCCAGCACGATCGAGTTCGACCTGCAGCTGAGCGGGGTCAACGAGGAGCAGCAGATCGCCGCTCCCCAGGGCCGCGCCAAACCGCTCGGCGACCTCTTCCTCAAGCTCGGCGTCAACCCGATCGAACTGCTCGGGCTGCTGCAGGGCGAAGCGGGCAGCGCCGACCTCGGCAACCTGCTTGAAGGGTTGGGCGGCTCGGCCCGTTGAGCGTCCTGCTGCTGTTCGTCAGCTTCGCCGTAATCCTGGCCGGAGCGCTGCTCTTCACCAACGCGGTCGAGTGGATGGGCCACCGGCTCGAGCTGGGCGAAGGCGCGGTCGGCAGCCTGCTGGCCGCGGTCGGCACGGCGATGCCGGAGACGCTGATCGCGATCGTCGCCCTGTTCAGCGCCGCCGAGGGCTCCGAAGACGTCGCGATCGGGGCGATCGTCGGCGCTCCCTTCCTGCTCGGCACGCTGGCGATGGGCCTGGTCGGCCTCTTCGCCTACCTCTACCGCGGGCGGCGCGAGCAGGGCGTCGAGCTGAGGGCGCACAAGCCGACCCTCGAGCGTGACCTGATCTTCTTCCTGATCTTCTTCGCGCTCTCGCTGACGCTCGCCTGGGGGGCGCCCGACGCGCTGCGGATCCCGGCCGGGATCGCGATCTTCTTCTCCTACCTGCTCTACGTCCGCCGCACGCTGCTGGCGGGTGGCCTGGTCCAGGACCACGCGACGCTCGACCCGCTGATCTTCGAGCGGCGGCCGGAGTTCCGCACCAGCCCCAGCCTCCTGCTCAGCGCGATCCAGCTCCTGGTCGGGCTCGGGGCGATGGTCGGCGGCGCCCACCTCTTCGTCGAGGAGCTGCTGCACATCGCCGAGGCGATCGGGGTCGAGGCGCTCGTCCTCGCCCTGATCCTCGCCCCGCTGGCGACCGAGCTGCCGGAGAAGGTCAACAGCTTCTTCTGGATCCGCGAGGGCAAGGACTCGCTGGCGCTCGGCAACATCACCGGGGCGATGGTCTTCCAGTCGACGATCCCGATCGGGATCGGCCTCGTCTTCACCGACTGGGAGCTCTCGACCAACGCCGCGATCTCGATCGGCCTCGGCCTCGCCGGCGGCTTCCTCGCCTACGAGGCCCTGCACCGCCGCGGCCGCTTCGAGCTGCCCGCCGTGATCGGCTGGTTTGCCCTCTACATCGCCTTCATCGTCATCGTCGCCGTCTGAGCATCCCTGGCGGCGTCCTCAGTCGGCTGCCTTCGGGTCACGCACAAATAGTGCGCTCCCCTTGTCAGCCTCCCTGCGTCCTTGCCAGGAACGCTCAGACGACGACGAGTGCTAGCTCAGTCCTCGCGGCCGGGGTCCTGGCCGTCCTCGTCCTCGTCGAGCTCGGGGTCGCCCTGCTCCAGGGCGGTCGCCGAGACCGAGCCGGCCGAGCCCGGGTGGTAGTGGGTCTGGAAGCGCTCCAGCACCTCGTCGCGGCGGTTCTCGTCGACCGGGACGTCGTCGGAGATCCGCACCCAGTCGGCTCCCTCGTAGTCCTCCATGTTGAAGACCTCCTGGTCGAGCGAGGTCGAGTCGTCGACGACGACCAGCACCTCGGTCTGCGGGTTGAAGTAGGTCCCGGGCTGGTTGAGCAGCTCCTCGACCTCGTAGAGGTTCTCCTTGTCGGCGGCCATCGACCCGATCCTACAAATCCGCGACTTGCCGCTCGGTCTCGGCCGTTACGTCGAGCGGCTCCTCGCCGCGGCGCATGCGCCGTTCGTTGCGGGCGACGACCAGCTGACGCACCTCCTCCCGCAGCTTCTCGTCGATGCTCGACCCGGTGGCGCCAGGCGCAGAGAGCAGGCGGCTCACCTCGGCCTCGACGTCCAGCGCCGGCTCGCCGCGCCGCACCCGCCGGAACGACTTGGCCTCGATCATCTGCCGAGCCTCGGCTTCCTGCAGCTCGCGGTCGACCGGCGGCTGGGGCGCGTCCAGACGGCTCGGCGGCAGCTCCTGCTCGATCGCGAAGGGTCCCTTGCCGACGCTCTCCCAAAGCGGCCCGGAGCGGGCGAAGGCGGCCGCGGCGATCGGCAGCGCGACGAGCGTGACCACGGCCAGAGCGTAACCAGCCTGCAAATCGGTCAGGGCCACCGGCAAGACCATCGCCGCATCAGCGTAGCCGGCCAGTCGCCTGGCGAGAAAGTCGGACATATTGCGACTTACGCGCCAGGCACAGCGGGGAAAGCATCCGCTACCCTTGCGGTTGGTTGACTGACCAGTCAATCGGCCCACTCCCACCGACCAAAGGAGCTTCGAGCAGTGGTTGACTTCACCCTGACCGACGAGCAGAAGGATCTGCGCGAGCTGGCACACAACTTCGCCGAGAAAGAGATCCGCAAGGTCGCCTGGGAGTACGACAAAGAGGGCACCTGGCCGCAGGAGATCGTCGACAAGGCCTGGGAAGTCGGGCTGATGAACACCCACATCCCCGAGGCCTACGGTGGGCCCGGCCTCGACTACCTCTCCGGCTGCCTGATCGAGGAGGAGATGGGCTGGGGCTGCTCGGGCATCGGCACCTCGCTGATGGCCAACGGCCTCGCTTCGGCGCCGATCACCCTCGGGGGCTCCGAGGAGACGAAGAAGAAATACCTCGGCATGCTCTGCGAGGGGCCGAAGCTCGCCTCCTTCTGCCTGACCGAGCCCGACGCCGGCTCCGACGTCTCCGGGATGAAGACCCGCGCGGTGAAGAAGGGCGACAAGTACGTCATCAGCGGCTCCAAGTGCTTCATCACCAACGGCACCTACGCCGACTACTTCACCGTCTACGCCAAGACCGATCCCGAGGCCGGGCACCGCGGGATCAGCGCCTTCGTCGTCGACGCCGACCTGCCCGGGGTCACGGTCGACAAGAAGGAGGACAAGATGGGCCAGCGGGCGTCCAACACCGCGACCATCTCCTTCGACGAAGTCGAGATCCCCGCCGAGAACCTGATCGGCGAGGAAAACAAGGGCTTCAAGCTGGCGATGATGACGCTCGACCGCACCCGCCCGGGTGTCTCGGCGATGGCTGTAGGCATCGGCCGCGCCGCGTTCGAGTACGCAGTCGGGTACTCGAAAGAAAGGGTCCAGTTCGGCGTGCCGATCGCGATGCACCAGGCGATCCAGTTCATGATCGCCGACATGGCGACCAAGGTCGACGCGGGCCGCCTGCTGGTCTGGAACTCCGCCGTCCTGCTCGACCAGGGCAAGCGCAACACGCTCGTTTCCTCGGAGGCCAAGCGCTTCGCCGCCGACTCGGCGATGGAGATCACCGTCGACGCGGTCCAGGTCTACGGCGGCTACGGCTTCATCAAGGAGTACCCGGTCGAGAA
>JBBDTK010000083.1:0-5879 GCA_040904405.1 Solirubrobacterales bacterium
CTGGCGCCCGACCGGGCGCCGGTGGGCCGCCGATGGCGGCCTGTCGGTCGGTTCGGGTCACGCACGAACTGTGCGCTCCCCTCACCGCCCTCCCTGCATCCCCCGACCTGCTTGGTTTTCGCGCCCTGGGAGTCATGCGGTGACCACCGACACGGAGAAATCGCTCTTGCGGATCGGGGAGCTGGCCGAGGCCTCGGGCGTGCCGGTGCCGACGATCAAGCACTACCTGCGCGAGGGGCTGCTTCCGGAGGGGATGAAGACGAGTCGCAACATGGCCTACTACCCGCCCGAGCTGGTCGACCGGATCAAGCTGATCAAGCAGCTGCAGGAGGAGCGCTTCATGCCGCTGCGGGCGATCAAAGCGGTGCTCGACGAGGATCCCGAGCGGGCCCGCGCCCTGGTCGAGCTCGAGGACCGCATCCTCGACCGCGCTCTGGCGGGGGAGCGCACCCGCACCGGCGCCGCCGAGGTGCGCGAGCGCTATGGCATCCCCAAGGAGGTGCTCGACCGGCTCGAGGGGCTGGAGGTGCTGAGCCCGAACAGCCGCGGATACTCGCCCTCCGACGTCAAGATCATCGAGGCGATCGGCCGCTTCCGCGCCGGCGGCTACGACGAGCAGATCGGCTTCACCGTCTACGACACCCTGCGCTACAAGACCGCGCTCGAGGAGCTGGTCAAGCAGGAGGTCGAGATGGTCATGGACCGCCTCGCCGAGGAGGTCCCGCCCGAGCGCGTGGTCGAGATGCTCGAAAGCGGCGCCCAGCCCCTCCAGGACCTGATCGCCGCCCTCCACACCAAGCTCCTGGTGGCCGAGCTGGAGCGCCACCGCGCTGGCCGCGCCTGACGAGGTCGCAGTTACCCGCCTATATGGCGGGTAACTGCGACCTCGATCATCGTTTACCCGTCGCGGGCACAGGTATGCTGGCGGCTGAAACCGATTGACTGGTCAGTCAGCACACCGGAAGGCAAGCAGGCGAAGACGAGAGGATCTCGAAGTGCGCGTAGCGGCGGTGCAGCTCAACTCGAACGGGGACAAGGCGCGGAACCTGGCCGCCGCCGAGCGCCTCGTGCGCGCCGCGGCCGCCGACGGCGCCGGGCTGGTGGCGCTGCCGGAGAAGTGGAACCTGCTCGCCTCCGGCGAGGAGACGGCGGCAGGCGCCGAGCCGCTCGACGGCCCCAGCCTCAGCGCCGCCCGCGCCTGGGCGCGCGAGCTGGGCATCCACCTGCTCGCCGGCAGCATCGCCGAGAGAGGCGAGGAGACCGGCGCCGATGCGACCCGTCAGCGGACCTTCAACACCTCGGTCCTGATCGGCCCCGACGGCGCCGACCTCGCCGTCTACCGCAAGATCCACATGTTCGACGTCGAGGTGGGCGGGGTCGAGTACCGCGAGTCCGAGCACGAGCAGCCGGGTGAGGAGATCGTCAGCGCCGACGCCGGCGGGCTCGAGGTCGGGCTGAGCGTCTGCTACGACCTCCGCTTCCCTGAGCTCTACCGGATCCTCGCCCTGCGCGGCGCCCGCATGGTCGCCGTGCCCTCGGCCTTCACGCTGGCCACCGGCCGCGACCACTGGGAGGTCCTGTTGCGGGCGCGCGCGATCGAGAACCAGGTCTTCGTCCTCGCCCCCAACCAGGTCGGCGAGGCGCCGCCCCACTACAGCTCCTACGGCCGCTCGGCGATCGTCGACCCCTGGGGCGTGGTGCTGGCCACGGCGGCCGACGGCGAGCGCTTCGTCGCCGCTGAGCTCGACCTGAGCGCCCAGGAGCTGACCCGCGAGCGGCTTCCCGCGCTTGCCAACCGCCGCCCCGGCGCCTACGCCTGGCCGCAGCTGCTGGAGGCGCGGGCCTGATGGCGAGCTCCAAGGCCGCGCCGGCGATCGACCGGCGGCGGCAGATCCTCGACGCGGCGATCCGCGTCTTCGCCCGCCAGGGCTTCCACTCGACCCGCGTCTCCGACATCGCCGACGAGGCCGGGGTCGCCTACGGCCTCGTCTACCACTACTTCAACTCCAAGGACGAGGTCCTCAACGAGCTTTTCAGCGAGCGCTGGTCGCTGCTTCTGGCGGCGATCGAGGAGGCCGACCGCAGCGGGGCCGAGCCGCGCGCCAAGCTCGAAACGGTGGCCGGCTTCATCGTCGACTCCTACCGCCACGACCCGGAGCTGATGAAGGTGATCATCGTCGAGGTCACCCGCGCCGCCAACTCCTTCGGCCGCACCCACCTGCCGGAGATCCGCCGGGCGTACGACTCGATCGCCAAGATCGTCGCCGATGGCCAGGCGGCCGGCGCCTTCCGCGGCGACATCGAGCCGGGCTTCGCCTCGATGGCCTTCTACGGCGCGATCGAGCAGCTGCTCTCGGGCTGGATCTTCGACCTCGTCCCCGCCTCCGAGACCGAGTTCGGGCAGGCGAAGTCGTTGCTGACCGCGACGATCTGCGACGGGCTCGAGCCTCGATAGGTAAGGTCGGGCCACGGTGGACAACGAGATCGTCAAACGACTCGTCTGGAGCGGCATGCTGGCCGGGGTCGGCGCGCTCGCAAGCGTCGTCGCCACCCGCGCCGCCGGGATTCTCTACCGCCGCCTCTTCGCCGAGGACCCGCCGGAGTAGGGATGGCGACGCCCGACCCCGCCCAGACCCCGCCGCCGACGCAGAGCCCGCCCCCCGGGGGCGAGGAGAAGTCGGTCGGCGAGCTCGTCTTCGACGTCTCCGAACGCGCCTCGTCGCTGATCCGCGAGGAGATCGAGCTGGCCAAGGCCGAGGTCTCCGAGAAAGTCGGCAAGATCCTGCGCGGCAGCGTCGTCGGCCTCGCCGCCGGCGTCTTCGCCTTCCTCGCCCTGATCCTCGCCATGCACGGCGTCGCCTGGCTGCTCAACGACCTGCTCTTCGACGGCGAGGCGTGGCCCGGCTACTTCGTCGAGGCGGCGCTCTTCCTGCTGCTCGCCGCCGCCGCCGGCCTCTTCGCCTACCGCTCGGTCCAGGCAGGGGCGCCGCCGCTGCCAGAGCAGGCGATCGAGGAGGCGAAGCTGACCAAGGCGACCCTGGAAGGGGAGAAACGATGAGCGAGCGCTCCGCCGCGGAGATCCGCCGCGACATCGAGCTGCAGCGCCAGCAGCTGAGCAGCTCGGTCGAATCCCTGCGCGGCCGCGTCACCGAGCTGACCGACTGGCGCCGCCAGCTGAGCGAGCACCGCAGCCAACTGATCGTCGGCGCCGCCGTCGCCGGCTTCGCGGTCGGATTGCTTGCTATGCGTCGCCGCAAGCGCTGACGGCCCCCGACGTCGTCATGCGGCGTCCTCAGTCGTCCTCCTCGGGTTACGCACTTATGTGCGCTCCCCTCGTCGTCCTCCCTGCGTCCTTGCCTGACGACGTCGGGGTCGCGTCAGGCCTAAGTACTCCCGGCCGTAAGTACCGTCGCGTTTGGCGGTGTCCGGACGCGCCTGGCGGCACCCGGCACGCACCCACGTGCCTCCTGGCACGCGGGCGCGCACCGCGCACCGCCAGTCACGCCCAGCCACTCGCCAATCCGCGGCGGTACTTACGACCGGAAGCACTAAGTTAAGACCGACTTTGAGACTGAGCCGATGCCTAGCAGGCCAGGCCCGACGTGGGCGCCGAGCACGGCGCCGATCTCGGAGACGAAGGCGGGCTCGCAGCCGAAGATCTCGCGCGCGTCGTCGGCCAGCGCGGCGGCGGTCTCGTCGTCCTGGATGTGCTGGACCACCCAGGCGTCGAGGCCGGACTCGTGGCGCTCGCGGGCGTAGTCGCGCAGTCGCTCGATCGAGCGGGCACGGGTGCGGACGCGCTCGACCGGAGTGATCTCCTCCTCCAGGGTGAGGATCGGCTTGATCTTCAGCGCCGAGCCGATGAAGGCGCTGGCGCCGCCGATCCGGCCGCCCCGCCGCAGGTACTCGAGCGTGTCGATCGCGAACCACATCTTCAGCTCCTTGCGGGTCTGCCGGGCACGCGCCAGGACCGTTTCGGAGTCGCCCCCCGCCTGCGCCGCGGCCGCCGCGCCGAGCGCGCAGAGGCCCAGCCCGCCCGCAGCCGAGCATGAGTCGAAGAGCTTGACCCGCTCGCCTCCCTTGCCCTCGGCGATCAGTCGCTCGCGGGCCTGGCCGGCAGCCTCGCAGGTGCCGGAGATGCCGGCCGAGATGTGGACCGAGACGATTTCGCGGCCGGCTTCGAGCAGCGGCTCGTAGACGGCGCAGAAGTCGCCGACCGAGGGCTGCGAGGTCGTCGCGCCGCCCTCCGAGGCGCGCAGGCGCTCGAAGAAGGCGCCGTAGTCGCCGATCCCGGTCTCGCGCTGCTGCTCGCCGTCGATCGAGACGTAGAGGCTGACGACCTCGATTCCCCGCGCGGCGATCAGCTCGGCGGGGAGGTAGGCGGTGCTGTCGCAGACCACGGCGGTCGGGGTGGAGGCGGTCAAGACGATCGATTCTCTCAGACCTGCCGCTACACTTAATGAAGTGACCGAGACCCCACAAGAGGCGATCACCCTCAGCGACAAGGCCGCCACCAAGATCGGCGAGTTGTTGGGTGGCCAGGACGCCGCCGAGGGCCAGGCGCTGCGCGTCGCCGTGCGCGGCGGCGGCTGCTCCGGGTTCCAGTACGCGCTCGCCTTCGACCAGGCCAAGGACGACGACCACGTCTTCGAGGTCGACGGCGTCGCCGTCGTCGTCGACAAGGTCAGCATGCAGTTCGTCTTCGGCTCCGAGGTCGACTACGTCGAGGGGTTGCAGGGGGCGGGCTTCCAGGTCAACAACCCCAACGTCGTCGCGGCCTGCGGTTGCGGCTCGTCCTTCCAGGTCAAAGAGGACGCGACGCCCGCCTCCGTGTAGCGCGGACGCTGCAAACCGGCGCATCTCGGCAGCCTCAGTCGCTCGGATCGGGTCACGCACTGAAAGTGCGCTCCCCTCACCTCGCTCCCTGCGGCTACCGACCTGCTTGGTTTTCGCGCCCGTGGCGCGGGACTATTCGATCTGCATCGGGGGTGATTGCGCAGGGGGGCCGTTCTGGCTCGGCGGCTGCGGCGGCTCCCCCGGCTGCTCCACCCCGAGTGCCTCGGCCAGCTCGCCGGAGGCGAGCATCTCCTCGACTATGTCGGCGCCGCCGACCAGCTCGCCGTCGACGTAGAGCTGGGGGAAGGTCTGCCACTCGGAGATCTCGGCGGTGACTTCGCGCAGCGGCTGCAGCGCCGGCAGCACGTCGACCGCGCCGTACTCGACATCCATCGTGTCGAGCACCTGCACCACCCGCATCGAGAAGCCGCAGCGCGGCATCTCCGGCGTCCCTTTCATGAAGAGCAGCACCGGGTTGCCGGCGATCAGCTCCTCGACCTTCGATTTCAGCTCCGGATCGGCCATAGGCGACAGGGTAGCGACGTCCCGCCGCCTACCCGCCCTCCTCCGACCGCGGGAGCGGAGGCGCATCACGATCTGACTCCTGCGCCGGAGCGGGAGCAGAGGAGGGGGGCGGAAGCGCTGTCCGAACGGACAGCGCATGTATCTGGCCGTCCTCGAAGCGCTCGCTGACCGCGGCCTTGACCAGGCGGTGCTGGTCGAGGCGCGAGAGGCCCTCGAACTGGGGCGCGCTCACCGTCGCCCGCAGATGGTCGCCGGCGCCGGTCTCGTCGATCACCTCGACCTCGGCACCGGGCAGCGCCGCCGCGATCATCGCCTCCAGTTCCGCGAGGTCCGCCACGCTCGAACCGTACCTCTAGTACACGTATCCGGAAATTCAGATCGTTTCGGCGGCGTCTGGACGCACCTGACGCCACCCGTGGGAATCGCCGATGCTTCGGCATCGACTCATCCCACGTGCGTCGTCAGGCACGCCCAGCCACTCGCCGATTCCGACCAGAATTTCCGGATGCGTGTACTAG
>JBBDTK010000084.1:0-33175 GCA_040904405.1 Solirubrobacterales bacterium
GATCTCCGCCGAGGACATCGCCGCCCTGCTCGAGGCGCACACCGCCAGCGGCGCGGCGGCGACGATGCTGACGATCGAGCTCGACCAGCCCGGCTCCTACGGCCGCGTGGTCCGCGCCGACAACGGCGAGGTCGAGCGGGTCGTCGAGGCGAAAGCCGCCGGCGACGCCGACCCGGCGCAGCTGGCGATCGCCGAGATCAACGCCGGCGCCTACGTCTTCGACGCGGCCCCCCTGGCCACCGCCGTCGCCGGGCTCGCCAACGACAACGCCCAGGCCGAGTACTACCTGCCCGACGTCTTCCCGGCCCTGCGCGAGGCAGGCCACCGGGTCGCCGCCCACCGCGCCGAGGACGTCGCGGTGACGATGGGCGTCAACGACCGCGCCGAGCTGGCCGCGGTCGAGGTCGAGGCCCGCCGCCGCATCCTCGAGCGCCAGATGCTGGCCGGGGTCACCATCGTCGACCCCGCCAGCACCTGGATCGACGCCGGGGTCGAGATCGCCGCCGACGCCCGGATCGAGCCCGCCACCAGCCTGCGCGGCGCCACCACGGTCGGCGCCGGCTCGACCGTCGGCCCGCTCAGCACCCTGATCGACACCAGGCTCGGCGAGCGGGTCGAGGTGCCGCACTCCTACCTGGTCGGGTGCGAGGTGCTCGACGAGTGCAGGGTCGGCCCGTTCGCCCACCTGCGCCCCGGCGCCCAGCTCGATCCGGGGGCCAAGGCCGGCAGCTTCGTCGAGGTCAAGAACTCGCGGATCGGCCCCGGCGCCAAGATCCCTCACCTGGCCTACGTCGGCGACGCCGAGGTCGGCGCCGGCAGCAACCTCGGCGCCGGCACGATCACCGCCAACTACGACGGTTTCCGCAAGCACCGGACGACAATCGGCGAGGGGGTGCGGATCGGCGTTGACACGATGCTGATCGCCCCTGTACAAGTCGGGGACGCCGCCTACACTGGCGCCGGCGCGGTGATCAAGAAGGACGTCCCGAAGGGGGCGCTTGCAGTGAGCGAGAACGACCAGCGGAACATCGAGGGCTACGCGGATGACAAATCCGCGCAGACCCGTGAGGAGGATTCGTGAGCACGATCGAGCAGCGACCCGAGGCGGCGGCGACCGAGGCGGCACCGACCGCGATCCCGCACGACTACTCGAAGCGGATGATGGTCTTCGGCGGGCGCGGCTCGCTCGAGCTGGCCGCCAAGATCGCCGGCAAGCTCGACCTCGATCTCGGCCAGGTGACCCTGCGGACCTTCGCCAACGGCGAGGTCTACTGCCGCTACGAGGAGTCGATCCGGGGCGCCGACGTCTTCCTGGTCCAGTCGACCTGCGCCAACGAGCAGAGCGAAATGACTCCCAACGACGCCCTGATCGAGCTCTTGACGATGATCGACGCGGCTCAGGGCGCCTCGGCCCACCGGATCATCGCCGTGCTGCCCTGGTACGGCTACGCCCGCCAGGACAAGAAGTCGGCGCCGCGCGAGCCGATCTCGGCCCGCATCGTCGCCAAGTGCCTGGAGGGGGTCGGGGTCGACCGCGTCCTCACCATGGACCTGCACGCCGGCCAGGTGCAGGGCTTCTTCCACGTCCCGGTCGACCACATGACGGCGATGCCGATGCTGACCCAGTGGTTTGCCGACCAGGAACTGAGCGACGAGCTGGTGATCGTCTCCCCCGACGCCGGCCGGGTCAAGACGGCGCGCAACTTCGCCCGCCGCATCGGCACCCACTGGGCGGTGATGGAGAAGGAGCGCCCCGCCCAGCAGGTCGCCGAGATCGGCTACGTGGTCGGCGACGTCAAGGGCAAGACCGCGGTCCTGGTCGACGACATGATCGACACCGCCGGCACCCTCTGCGCCGCCGCCCAGACGGTCATGGACGAGGGCGCCGCACGGGTGATCGCCTGCGCCACCCACGGCGTCTTCTCCGGCCCCGCCTACGAGCGGCTCGCCCACGAGAGCTCGGGGATCGAGCGGATCGTCGTCACCGACACGATCCCGCTGCGTCCCGGGGCGCCCGACAACATCACCGTGCTCTCGACCGCCGGCACCTTCGCCGACTCGATCCGCCGCATCTTCACCGACGACTCGGTCTCGGAGATCTTCGCCGGCGAGAACCAGTTGTTTTGACGCGGGCCTTGCCGACCGCGTCGATTGGGTAGGGAATTGATTCGGGTTGGGCACAAGGGGGCGGATTTGATCGTGCCTGGGAACACCCTGGCCAGCTTCGAGGCGGCAGTCGAGGCCGGCGTCGACGTGATCGAGCTCGACGTGCTCTGGACCCGCGACGGGCATCCGCGGATCGCGCCCGGGGAGCGCACGCCGCTCTGGATCGCCCACGACTGGCACGACGCCGAGCGGCGCCGGCCGCTGACCCTGGAGGAGGGCCTGAACGCCTTCCTCGAGCCGCCGCTGGACCGGGTCGAGATCGACCTCGACATCAAGCTGCCCGGGCGCGAGGAGGAGATCGTCGAAGCGGTGCGCGAGCGCGGCCTGCTGGCGCGGGCGATGATCTCGACCATGGAGCTCTCGACCCTGGCCCGGATCGGCGAGCTCGAGCCCGGCCTGCGGCGCGGTTGGACCTATCCGAAAGTGACCAAGGACTGGACCTCGAAGCGCTGGGCGAAGGCGCCGATGCTCGGCGCCCTGGCCTGGATGCGGCAGCGCCTACCGGGTCTCGCCGCCCGCGAGCTGCCGAAGCTGGGGGTCGAGGCGATCTGGGTCTACCACCCGCTGGTCAGCCCCCGCCTCGCCCGCATCACCGCCCTGGCCGAGGTCGAGCTGATCGCCTGGACGGTCGACGACCCGCGCCGGATGGACAGGCTCGCCGCCGCCGGCGTCAACGGCATCTGCTCCAACGACCCGCGCCTCTTCGCCGCTCTCGCACCGCGCTCCTGACCTGGGGGACGGCCGGGCAAGCTGCCGAGCCGAATCGTGTCGGCCGCGCTCCCGGCGGATCGCTGGCGGCCAGGTCAGCTCGCGGCCTTGCCGTTTGGCTTGACGACCAGCCAGAGGCCGCCGAACTCGGCGACGTCGTGGCAGAGGATCGTGCCGGGGGAGTCGTCGACGTAGTAGTACAGGGGCTGGCCGGCGTAGGTCACCTGCAGCTTGCCGTTGCGCCGTCTGGTGGTCCCCAGCAGGCGCTGCTTGGCGCCGCTGCCCGCCTGCGGCCTGCCCCTGGTGAGGACCGGCGGCCAGGCCCGCGCGCAGGCGCCGTAGCACTGGCTCTTCTTCGTCTTCTCCCTGCCGAAGAGGTAGAAGGCCTCTCCCCTGCCGTTGGCGATCACGCGGCCGTACTGCGAGTCGACCACCTTCACCCGGGCGCCCTTGCGCCGCTTCGATGCCGCGGCCTCGATCGCCTCGCCGGTCTCCGTTTTCGCCGTGCCGCCGCCGGAGTTGGACCCGCTGGCGTTTCCGTTCGCATCGTCGCCGCCACAGCCGGTGGCGATCAGGGCCGCCGCGGCGAACGGGAGAAGAAGTGCCAAGCGCCTCATTCGTCAAGCCTCCTAATTCGCAGGAACCGATCGCCCCGAGTATGCCGCCTCAGCGACGCGGGCCCTGCTCGCAGGCGTGCGAGTAGCCCGCCGACGGCCGGCAGGGTCGAGCATCGGAACCGTGCTCGGCGTATTTCGTACACTCACCGGGGATGGGACGTCTTGCCGGGAGGAAGCCGATTTCGCTGGCAGTGGTCGCGCTGCTGGCGCTGGGCCTGGCGCTCGCTTCCTGCGGCGGCGACGACGACTCGACCACGGGCGACACGACCCCCGCGGCCCAGCCCGAGAACGAGCGGCAGGCCACCGGCGGGGGCGATGAGCAAGCCGGCGATGGAGCCGGGAAGCAGGGATCGAAGCCGGGCGGCGAGAGCGGCTCCGACGATTCGGGATCCGGCGGCGGCGACACTGCTGCCCGGCAGCACGACGACTCCGGCGGTGGCTCGGAGCAGTTCCGGGTCAAGGGCGGCGACAACAGCATCCAGGAATTCGGCAGCGAGGCGAGCGAGTCCGAGTTCGACGAAGCCGCCGCCGCCGTGCACGGCTTCTTCGATGCCCGCGCCGGCGGCGACTGGGCGACCGCCTGCAGCTTCCTCGCCGGCGACGTCGCCGACTCGCTCAAACAGCTGACCGGCAACTCCAAAGCGCTGCAGGGCCAGGGCTGCGCCGGGATCCTCGAAGCGCTCTCCCGGGGTGTCCCGAAGTCGGCGCTGAGGGCCGCGGCCGTGGCCGACATCGGCTCCCTCCGGGTCGAAGGCGACCGCGCCTTCGTGATCTACCGCGGCACCCAGGACACCGTCTTCGCGATTGCGGTGAAGAAGGAGGACGGCCGCTGGAAGGTCGCCTCCCTCGCCGGCACCCCGCTCTCCTGACCCAACCCAGAGCCGACGCCTGGACTTGAACCGGGGACCCCTTCATTACGAACGCGATATTTGAGCCCGATTTCGTTCGGTTGAGTTCGATCATGTCCAGTTGGTTCAATCTGGTTGAGTTCAAAATTGCCGAGTTGGGGACACGCTTCGGGACACGGAATAGGTCTCGTTCAGGCCGCCATCGGCGTCGCTATTGTTTGTCTGCAATGAGGAAGCCAGACAAGGCAACCAACGAGTCGATCGATCGCCGTATCGAGGACCGGCGGCGAGACAGTGCTTTTCAGGCGCGCCTCGAGAAGCTCATCAAACGCAACCGGCGGCTCCTCGATCGGCTGTCTCGATGACAACGGGTCGTCCTGCGCGTGTGGTTCGGCGCCGGTGGCGGGACTACACCACGGAGTCTGGGCGTCGGCCGGTCAAGGAGTTCTTGGACGGACTTGACGACGCAGATCTTGCGTCAGTCGTCGCGGCGATGGTCGACGTTCGCCGGAATGGCCTTCGTGCCGCTCGGCACCTGGAGGGAGAAATCTACGAGGTTCGCGCTGACGGCAGGAGCGTCATTTATCGCGTTCTCTTTGCGCCACAGGGCAAGAACAAGCAAGTGCTTCTCTCTCTGGAGGGCTTCAGGAAGAAGACCCAGAAGACGCCTGCGGCAACGATCCGTCTGGCGAAGCTCCGGCTGAGGGACTGGGAGCGCCGGGGTGAGCGACGCAGCCGGAGCATGTAGCTATCTCTCTCTCTTGAGATGCTAATTTATATATCTCAAAGGAGATATGGAATGACCAAAAGAGACTTTCTTGACGAGGTGGTTGCGGAGCGAAGCGCGCAGAGCCCTGGCTTTCCAAGCCTTGTCGGTGCTGCTGTCCGGCGTCGTGAGCTGCTGAGCGCGCTGGCCGCGCAGCGGCGTGAAGATGAGCGCTCGCAGACGGCGGTGGCTGCCGCGATGCAAAGCTCGCAGTCCAGCATTGCGCGCCTGGAGTCCTCGGCGACCGACGCACGGATCTCCACGGTCGATCGCTACGCGCACGCGCTCGGATACAGGGTGCAATATCACTTGGTCCCGGAGGCCGAGGCATCGGATCTCTCTGTTGTGATCCACCCCAGAGCCGACGCCCGGACTTGAACCGGGGACCCCTTCATTACGAATGAAGTGCTCTACCAACTGAGCTACGCCGGCGCGACGGGTTCATTCTAGGAGCCGCGATGGCTCGGCGCGCCCGGCGGTCGAGCGCTCGTCCCGCCCGGGTTCCGGCGGCGTTACCGTCGGTCCTGCTTGGCCGGCTGTTTCGCGGTTCGCTCGCTTGGCGGCAGGTGGCCGCAGACGGGGCAGCCGGGCTCGGGCACGACCGGCTCCCGTTCGACCTCCATCGTGCGCAGGTCGTAGATGTGGCCGACCCCCTGGGTCGAGGGCTGGGCCAGGCCGGTCAGCAGGTGCATCAGGTCGAGGCCGATCTGGCCGCCGATCAGCGCGCAGGCCGGGCCGAGGGTGGCCGCTGGGGAGGGTTTGGCGCGCCGCTGCTCGATCGCCACGTCGAACAGCGGGTAGGCGCGGCGGTAGCCGGCGACCTGGCAGGCGAAGCAGCCGGTGACCCCCGGCACGTAGAGCGGGCCGACCCTGGCGATCGGCGGAAAGTGGCTCATCGTGATGTAGGGGATCCCCGCCGCGAAGCAGGCGTTGTTGACCCACTGCTCGATTTCGTGGGCCGGCCAGTCGGCGGCGTCGATCACCACGTCGTAGCCGTCGATCGCCTCCGCGATCGCCGCCTCGCCGTCCATCCGCGCGCGGATCGTGCGCACCTCCATCGCCGAGTTGAACCCGCTCAGCCGCTCCGCCGCGACCTCGACCTTCGGCCTGCCGAGGTCGGCCTCGGAATAGAGGACCTGCCGGTTGAGGTTGCTGACCTCGACCTCGTCGCCGTCGATCAGGACCATCTCGCCGATCCCGCAGCAGGCGAGCGAGAGCGCCGACCAACCGCCGAGCCCGCCGACCCCGAGCACCGCGACCCTGGCGCTCCCCAGGCGGGCCTGGCACTGCGAAGGCGTCGGCCCGGTGGTGATGTCGCTGAAGTAGCGGATCTGGCGATCGAAGCGCTCCATCACGGGGGCCGCGATCAGGTCGTCGTCGGCCGCGTCCTCGATCAGGGCCAGCTCCTCGAGCTGGGCGAGGAGGTCGCCGACCGGCTCCGCGCCGAACCGCGCCTCGAGCTCGCCACGGCTGAGGGTCCCGTCCAGCGCGTCGAGCAGCCGCCGGCCCTCCGGATCGGGATCCTCGATCTGGACGTCGGCGCCGGCGCTGGGTCGCATCAGATACAGGTCCCCGTCCGGCGCTTCCATCCGCTCGGTCGTTCGCTTCAGCCTCGGTCGTTCCATCGAAACCCCCTGGATCGTGTTGCTGCGTGGACCGCTATATTGCTAAGAGAAGTTCCACTAACCAGCAAGGTTTCTGTGGTTGGTGGCCTCCGCCTGCGTAGCCGGGGATGCCGTCGCGGCGTCCGCAACCGATTCGAGTCCGATATCGGTACTAAGCTGACCGGCGGTCTAACCGCTCACAGCAAACAGGAGGTTTCCTTATGCCTACCAAGCTGACCGCGAAGGTCAAGGCCAAGCTAAAGCAACTGATCGACCCCGACCTTGCCCGAGCGCTTGCGCACCCGATCCGCGGGCACATTCTCGTCCGCTTGGGCGAAGTCGGGACAATGAGCGCGGCGCAGATAGCGAAGGAGCTGGGACTTGAATCCTCGGATTTGAGCTACCACTTCCGCATCCTGCGCAAGCAGAGGCTGGTCGGTCGGCCGCAGCGGGTCAAGCGCCGGGGCTTCACCGAGCATATGTACACGCTGGCCGATCCGATCATGTACATCGATGATCGTGAGTGGAAGCGCATCCCGAAGGAGGTTTGCAAATACCTCGACATCGATCTCCTCAAGAGCATCTTCGGGGAAATGGTGACTGCCGCAAATGCAGGCACATTCACCGATGAGCGCAGCCACACGACCCGGCTATGGGTGGCTGCCGATGAGCAGGGCCACGATGAATTGATGAAGTTCGAGAAGAAGGTCTTGAAGGACAGGATGGCGCTGGGGCGGAAGATCGAACGGCGAGTGCGGCAATCTGGCGGATCGCTCGTGCCCGTCACTCTCGTCTCGATCTGCTTCCGGCGGCCGGCCGCCGAGACCTCCGGCGAGGGCGTCGAGGAGGGCTAACGCCTGCCCTCGAGCAGCTCGCGCCCGCGGCCAAAGACACGATCGAGCATCGGCTCGGTCAGGCGCCCGGTGAAGGTGTTCTGCTGGCTCGGGTGGTAGCAGCCGAGCAGAGTCCACTCGCCGACGAGCGCCTCGCCGCCGTGCGCGAAGCGCGGCCGCGGCCGCGGGGTCCCGTGCCCGAGCGCGCGCAGGGCGCGCAGCGCCCCGTCCCAGGCGAAGGCGCCGAGGGCGACGATCGTGCGGCAGCGGTCGAGCAGCTCCAGCTCCCGGGCCAGGTAGGGCAGGCAGTTGTCGCGCTCGGCGGTTGCCGGTTTGTTCGCCGGGGGGGCGCAGCGGACCACCGCGGTCACCCAGGCGTCGCGCAGTCGCAGCCCGTCGCCTCGATCGACCGAGAGCGGGGCGTTGGCGAAGCCGGAGCGGTGCAACGCGGCGTAGAGCCACTCGCCGGAGCGGTCGCCGGTGAACATCCGCCCGGTGCGGTTGGCGCCGTGGGCGGCGGGGGCGAGCCCGACCACGGCGAGCCGTGCGGCGGGGTCGCCGAACCCGGCCACCGGCCTGGCCCAGTATTTCTCGCCGCGGTAGCGGCGGGGCGGATCGGCGGCGCACGCCTCGCGCCACTCGACCAGGCGCGGGCAGTGGCGGCAGGCGTGGATCTCGGTCGCCAGCTCTTGCAGTGCGTCAGAAGACATAGGCCGAACTGAAGCAGGCTTTGGGCAAGCGTGGCCCCGACCTTGGAACTCAAGGAGGGGCCACGCCAGTTCGCTAGGCAGTCTTGTGGACCATCAGCAGCGGGACGACCTGGTCGGCAGCTCCGATCTTCATCTGATTTCACCCCCCGAACCCTCGCAGTGACCCATTTTCCTTGCTGTGCGCAGCGATTTTCCGACCGCACAATGGTGTAATTAGTTTCACTAGTGCACGATCAAAAAGCGAAAATCCCTGCAAGCGACTTGTTATCCGCCGAGTCTTTGAATAGGATGGAGTGGAAGGTGCCCATCACAACATTCGAGGAGATGCTTTGGCAGCGAAGGCAAAAACCAGAAAAGGCCGGAAGTCCAGGACCAGTCGTAAGGTCGGGGTCAACCTCGATCTGGTCAAGGCGCTGGCGCATGAACTGCGGGTCGAAATCCTGACGATCCTCAACGAACGAATGGCGAGCCCGAACGAACTCTCCAAGGAGCTCGGCGAAGGCCTCAGCCAGGTCAGCTACCACGTCAAAGTCCTCAAGGACTACAAATGCATCACCCAGGTCAAAACGGTGCCCAGGCGCGGCGCGGTCGAGCACTACTACCGGGCGACGTCGCGGCCCTACCTGAGCGATCGCGACTGGCTGCAGCTTCCCGCCTCGGTCAGGGAAGGGATGAGCGCTGACCTCGTCCAGATGGTCATCGACGATGCCTCCGACGCGCTCGAGGCGGAGACGCTCGACGCGCATAAGAACCGGCACATGAGCCGGACCCCGATGCAGCTCGACGAGAAGGGCTGGGATGACATCGGCGAGTTGCTGACCTCGACTCTGGACGCCGTGATGAAGATCCAGACGGACAGCAGCACGCGCCTGGCCAAGTCCGACGAGGAGGGGATCCACGCCGTCGTCGCCCTGCTCGGCATCGAGATGCCGGCCAAGGCCAAGAAAACGCCGACCCGGAAACGCAAGGCCAAAGGCAAAGCGAAAGCGAAAGCGAAAGCCAAGGCCAAAGGCAAAGCGAAAGGCAAAGCTCGCAAGTAGTCGTTCGGCCTCGGCCCGGCGCCTGGCGCCGGGCCGAGCGCATAGTCTTCGACGCGACGCCGCCGCCCGCGCCGCGGAGGCCTGACCGTGTTCCCGCTCAACCTCGCCAACTTCCTCACCCTGCTGCGGATCCTCGCCGTGCCGGTGGTCGTCGTCGCCCTGCTGGGGGAGACCCCGAACGGGGACGCGCTCGCCGCCGCGGTCTTCGCCCTGGCGGCGCTGACCGACGGCCTCGACGGCTACTTCGCCCGCTCGCGCGATGCGGTCACCACCTTCGGCAAGCTGATGGACCCGCTGGCCGACAAGCTCCTGATCACCGCGGCGCTGGTCTCGCTGGTCTCGCTGGGACGGCTGCAGGCCTGGGTGGCGATGGTGATCATCGCCCGCGAGATCGCCGTCACCGGCCTGCGCGCGATCGCCGCCGAGCGCGGGGTCGTCATCTCCGCCAGCTGGATGGGCAAGGTGAAGACCGTGCTGCAGATCGCCGCCGTGATTGCCCTGATCGCCGCCAACCCGGCGCCCGCCTGGGTCGACGCGCTGGTCTACCTGGCGGTCGCCGCGACCGCGATCAGCGGCGCCGACTACTTCTTCGGGCTGCGCCGGCGGCTGGCCGAGCATTCTGCCGCCGATGGGCCTGAAAGCGACCGTATAGGAGGCTTTTAGGCCCGTCGGCGTTCAGGCGCCCGGCGCCTCTAGCCACTCGCGCACCGTGACGTGCCGCCGCTGGTGCTCGCCGCTGGCGAGCTCGGCCCGCAGGTCGTCGAGGCTGCCGTAGCGCTCGGCGACGACGTTGTGGCGGTGGATCGTCTCCAGGTTCTCCTGCCGCGCCATCACGAAGGCCTCGCCCGGCAGGTCGGGGTAGTCCTCGACCACGCGGCGGACCATCTCGCGCACGCAGTCCTCGACGAAGCGCGGCTGGGAGTGAGCCTTCTCGACCACCGCCAGCTCGTCCGGCCGCTTCATCAGCCCGTAGATCTCCGAGCTCATCGATTGCTCGACGATGCGCAGCAGCTCCGGCGCGTCGATCCAGGCCGGGCCGCCCTCCGGGCAGCCGATGTGGAGGGTGCCGATGCCGCGCTGGTTGTGGGTGGCGACCGGCACCGCATCGATCGCCAGCTCGATCTGCGCGGCGTCGAAGCCGCGCTCGGCGAGGCGTTCGCGGGCCAGCCCGCCGACCATCTCCTGCGCGCAGGGGCAGGCGGTCATTCCCTGCGCCTGCACCCCGGTCAGCGTCCGGGTCCCCCGCGGCGAGTCGACCGCGGTGCCGAAGAGGACGTAGATCTCCTGCGTGGGCAGGCCGCTGGCCGGCGTGGTGACGGTCTCCGGGTAGCGCGCCGTGACCGCGACCTCGGCGCGCAGGCCGCCCTGGCGCTCGCGCACCCGCTGGGCGATGTGGGCGGCGAGGATCTCGGCCCGGAAGGTCTCGCCAAGGACCACCTCGTCGATCGCCTCGCCGACCACTTCCTCGAAGCGCGACATGTGGACGCCCGCCTGCCGCGGCTCGAGGTCGACGAAGCACTCGAAGTCGGCGTGGTACAGGTCCCCGCTCCCGTTCGCCTCGACCCTGATCACCTTCTCGACCCCGGTCACGCCGACCCGCGAGAGGCTGACCTGGGTCGCCGGGGTCGAGGACTGCGCGTCCGCGGCGACGGGGGAGACGGTGGTGATCGGGTGGCTCGCCATCGCCATGAAGAGTAGAGGCACACCTCCCTATACTTCGGCCTGGCCGGAGCCTTGGGGCTGGCCCCCCGTGGGAGGGGAACCAGGTTTGCAGCGGAGGCAGTGAGATCGAGCCATTGGAGACGATCCCGCAGGGACTGAACCAGGATTCGGGCGCGCAGCCGTCGACCGAGCCGCAGGAGCTGCAGGCGCTGGTGGTGCTGGGCCGCGAGCGCGGCTACCTGACCTTCGAGCAGATCGCCTCGACACTGGAGGAGGTCGAGGTCACCAAGGAGCAGGTCGGCGATCTGCACGCGCAGCTGGTCGAGGCCGGAGTCGAAGTGATCGCCGAGGACGGGGTCAGCGCTTACAAGGAGCAGCGCGCCGGGGCCGGCAACGGCGCCGTGCGCAAACAGGAGCTCGACCTGACGATCGAACCGAGCCTCGACTCGTTGCGGCTCTACCTGCGCTCGATCGGCCGCGTCGACCTGCTCACCGCGAGCCAGGAGGTCGAGCTGGCGAAGCGGATCGAGCGCGGCGACATGGTCGCCAAGCGGCAGATGGTCGAGGCCAACCTGCGCCTCGTCGTCTCGATCGCGAAAGGCTATCTGGGCCGCGGGCTGAGCTTCCTCGACCTGATCCAGGATGGCTCGCTGGGGCTGATCCGGGCCGTGGAGAAGTTCGACTACAGGCGTGGCTACAAGTTCTCCACCTACGCGACCTGGTGGATCCGGCAGGCGGTGACCCGGGCGATCGCCGACAAGGCGCGGACGATTCGCATCCCGGTGCACATGGTCGAGAAGCTGAACCGCGTCGCCCACATCGAGCGGCAGCTGGTGCAGCGGCTGGGCCGCGAGCCGGAGCCGGCCGAGATCGCCGAGGAGCTGCGCTGGCCGTTGGCCGAAGTGCGCGAGATCCTGCGCGTGGCCCAGCTGCCGATCTCGCTGGAGAAGCCGGTCGGCGACGAGGACGACTCCGAGCTCGGCGACTTCGTCGCCGACGACACCACGGCCGAGCCCTTCGAAGAGGCGAGCGACCACCTGCAGAAGGAGGGCGTGCACAAGGCGCTGGCGATGCTGCCGGAACGCGATCGCCAGGTGATCGAGCTGCGCTACGGCCTCACCGGCGCCGAGCCGCTGACGCTGGAGGAGGTCGGCCACACCTTCGGCGTCACCCGCGAGCGGATCCGCCAGATCGAGAACAACACGCTGAAAAAGCTCAAGCACCTGCCGGAGGCCCAGATGCTCCGCGAGGCCTCCTGACGCCCAAGCGCAGCGAATATCCTAGACTCGGACGATGCTTGGGGGGAGTGCCCGAGTGGTTAAAGGGGACTGGCTGTAAACCAGTTGGCTCTGCCTACACAGGTTCGAATCCTGTCTCCCCCATTTCGACCGATGGCTGGCCGGCGGCATACCATTCGGCATCGGATGAGCAGCAAGCCGGCCAAAGGTGAGATGACGATCCGCGAGCTGGCGCAGCGGACGGGGATGACCGTGCGCAACATCCGCGCCCACCAGACCCGCGGCCTGCTGCCACCGCCGGCGGTCCGCGGCCGCACCGGCTACTACAACGAGGAGCACGTGGCGCGGATCGAGCTGACCCGCGAGATGCAGGCCGACGGTCTCAACCTCGAGGCGATCCGGCGGGTGCTCGACAGCGGCGACGGCTCGGCCGCGGCGATCTCGGACTTCACCCGCGCCCTGCGCGCTCCCTTCGAAGACGAGGCGCCGGAGATCTTCGAGCTCGACGAGCTGACGACGCTCTGGGGCGGCGAGCCCGATCCGAAGATGATGCGCCGCGCCGAGAAGCTCGGCATCCTGCGCAGCCTCCCCGACGGGAGGATCGAGGTGATCAGCCCGCGGCTGCTGCGCGCGGCCGGCGAGCTGGCGGAGCTGGGGATCGGCCCCGAGGGAGCCCTGGCCACGGCCGAGAGGCTGCGCCGCCACGCCGACGGCGTCGCCCGCGCCTTCGTCGAGCTGTTCGTGAAGGAGGTCTGGCAGCCCTTCGACCGGGCCGGGCGGCCGGAGCGCGACTGGCCGCGGATGAGCGAGGCGCTGGAACGGATGCGCCCGCTCGCCGCCGGCGCCCTGCTCGCGAGCTTCCAGATCGCGATGGGGGAGGCGGTCGAGAAGGAGAGCGAGCGCACGCTGCGGGTAGCGGCCCGCGCCGGCAAGCAGAGCGGCAAGCGGCGGCGACGCTGATCGCCGCGCCCCCCGCTCAGGTGAGCGCTGCCCGCTCGAGCTCTTCGCTCGCGGCGCTCCGGCCCGCGTAGGCGAGGACCGCGAAGTACATCAACGAGGGCAGGAGCGAGTCGAGGCCGTCGACCTCGCCCTTGCGCAGGCGCGCGTAGAGCACCGATTCGACCCCCCCGCCGACACCGGCGGCGGCGACCGCCGACGGCGGCTCGGGCAGCTCCTCCCTGACCAAGGCGTCGATGCAGCCGGCGAAGCGGTCGAGCAGCGCATCGCGCCGCAGCAGCCCGGCGGGGCTGGAGGCGCGGGCCTCGACGACGATCAGGCGCGCCGCGTCCGGCTCCTCGGCGACGAAGCCGAGCAGGGCCGCGACGCCCGCCCGCAGCCGATCCCGCCAGCCGCCCTCCGCGGCCCCGACGGCGGCCTCGACCCGCTCCCCGATCTGCCCGGCGGCGGTCTCGAAGGCGCGGAGGAAGCAGTCCTCCTTGTCATCGAACTGCTGGTAGAAGGTCGGTCGCGAGATCCCCGCCCGGCTGAGCACGTTCTGCACGGTGAGCGCGCGGTAGCCGATTTCGCTGACCGACCTGAACATCGCGGCAAGCAGACGCTCCCGCTGGATCGCCCGGACCAGATCCGGCGGAAGCGTCCTGACCCCCGCGGGAAAACGACCGTCAGCTCGGCTGAGCAGAGCCACGGCTTCGCTCAGCTCTGCCTCCGACCAGCGATCTCCCACCGCGCTGGCAAGCTTCTCTTGGCTGAGGATGACCCTCTCCGGTGACATAGAAGAACCCGCTCGTTTCTTTCGGAAACTGTCCAGTCGCCTGTACGGTACCAGAAAGGTGGCTGACCCGCATCTGCCTTTGCCGGTCCCGGGTATCCTTCGCCCATGCCGTCCAGGGGAAAGGCCGCGCTGTCGGCGAAGCCGATCGCAGGCGAGCCCGCCGCGCGCCGCCCGGCGCTGCCGCGCGAGTTCATCGCCGCCCACAAGCAGCGCCGGATCATGGACGCGCTGGCGGAACTGAGCGTCGAGCAGGGCTACGAAGCGACCAAGATCTCCGACATCGTGCGCCGCGCCGGCGTCGCCCGCAAAACGCTGTACGACAACTTCGAGGGCAAGGAGGAGGTCTTCCTCGTCGCCTTCGACGCCGCCTTCGAGGAAGCGATGGAGCGGATCGAGAAGGCCTGCGCCGAGGCCGAGGAGGGCGGCTGGCAGGAGAGGGCCGAAGCCGGCCTAGCGGCCTTCCTCGGCTACGTCGCCGACGAGCCGGTCCTCGCCCACATGTGCATGATCGAGGCGCTTTCGGCCACGCCGGCGACGACCAGGCGCTACGAGGACGCGATCGAGACCTTCGTCCGCTTGGCCGGCGAGACCCTGCCCAGGGACAAGCGCCTGCCCGAGACCCTCGACGAGACCCTCGTCGGCGGCGTCTCCTGGATCGTCTACCAGGCGCTCCGCCGCGAGCAGGCGCAGGGCGCCGAAGACCTGCTGCCGCAGTTGACCGAGTTCGTGATCGGGCCCTTCCTCGACGCCGGCCTGGCCGAGCCGCCGGGGGAGGCAGCAGACAGAAACGGCTGAGTGCTGGCAGACTTCAGCCCGGATGAGGCCGCTACCCAGGGGCAGGCATGGGCTTTCGCGCGAGCACGTCGTGCACGATCAGCGCGAGCGGTTGCTGGCGGCGATCGCCGCCTCGCTTGACGAGCAGACCTTCGACGGCACCACGGTCTCGCTGATCGGCGGCCGGGCGCGGGTCTCCAAGAGCGACTTCTACCGGCACTTCGCCAGCAAGGACGCCTGCTTCCTGACCGCCTACGACGACGCGGCGGAACGCCTCCGGCGCGAGGTCCGCAGCGGCTGCGCGGAGCGGGAGGGCTGGCCCGGTCGCGTCTGCGCCGGGCTCGCCGCGGCCCTTGCCTGGCTCGCCGCGGAACCGGCCCGCGCCAACCTCCTGCTGGTCGAGGGGCTGCGCGCCGGGCCGCAGCTCTACGACCGCTTCCTGGCGATGCTCGACAGCTTCCTGCCGCTGCTGCGCGAAGGCGCTCAAGCCGCCGGGGGCGCCGCCGATCGGCTGCCGCAGGCCGCCGACGAGGCGGTCGTCGGCGGCATCGCCTCGCTGCTCGGCCGCCGGGTCCTGGCCGGTGAGACGGAGGACCTGCCGAAGATGTTCCCGGAAGTTGCCGAGTTTGCCCTGACGCCCTACCTCGGCGCAGCCGAGGCGCGCCGCATAATCTCGGCTGGATGAGCGAAGCGATCGAAGCCGCCGGCAGCGGGGGGGCCGGCACGGCGAGCACCGCCCCGGCGGGTGTCCTGCCCTCGCAGGCGCTGAGCGAGGCGATCGCCGCCGAGTGGATCGGCTCCGGCGACTACCGGATCCGCCCCGAGGCGATCCAGCCGGCCAGCATCGACCTGCGCCTCGGTGACTTCGCCTGGGCGCTGCGCTGCAGCTTCCTCCCCGATGTCGACTCGACCGTCGAGGAGAAGATCGACGGGCTCGCCTTCCAGCGGGTCGACCTCCGCGACGGCGCCGTGCTTGAGCGCGACCGCCCCTACCTCGTGCCCTTGATCGAGGAGCTGGCGCTGCCCGAGGACGTGCGGGCAAAGGCCAACCCGAAGAGCTCGACCGGGCGGCTCGACGTCTTCACCCGCGTGCTCACCGATCGCCATCACCGCTTCGACGAGATCCGCCCCGGCTACCACGGCAAGCTCTACCTCGAGGTGGTGCCGCGCTCCTTCGCGATCCAGGTCCAGTCCGGGCTCTCGCTCAACCAGCTGCGCCTCGCCCGCGGCGACGTCCGCCTCGACGACGCGCAGATCCGCGAGCTGCAGGAGGAGTTCCCGCTGCTCTACCTCGACTCCCACGCGCTGCGCGAGTCCGAGCTGGCGCTGGCCGAGGGCCTCTTCCTCAGCGTCGACCTCTCCGGGCCCAGCGACCGCATCGTCGGCTACCGGGCGAAGAAGAACAGCCTGCCGATCGACCTCTCGCGCTTCCGCGCCTACCGCTGGACCGACTACTGGGACCCGGTCTACCCCGAGCCGGGCGGCCGGATCGTGCTCGAGCCGGAGATCTTCTACCTGCTGCTCTCCGCCGAGGGCGTCTGCATCCCGCCCCAGATCGCCGCCGAGATGATGGCCTACGACCCGACCGCGGGCGAGCTGCGCACCCACTACGCCGGCTTCTTCGACCCGGGCTTCGGCTACGACCCGGCCGGTGGCCGTCACGGCAGCCGCGCCGCGCTCGAGGTGCGCGCCCGCGACGTTTCCTTCATGGTCGAGCACCGCCAGCCGGTCTGCAAGCTGGCGCTCGAGCGCACCAGCGCCCCGGCCGAGCGCCTCTACGGCGAGCAGCTCGGCTCCAACTACCAGGGCCAGGTGACGATGCTGAGCAAGCACTTCGAGGAGACCTCCTGACGCCTGGCGCGAAAGTCGGAATATGTCCGACTAAGTCGCCAGGTGGGGAGCGCGAGCCGTCCTGGCGCGACCACATCGGCGCCCTCTCTTTCAAGTTTCACCCTTCGTCAAGAAGGTCGAACGTGCACTCGCGCGGGTTTTTGTCGTCCCTGAACCGCCGGAAGCGCGTGCCGTGGCGGATTCGGCCCGCCGCGGCGTGGTCGTAGCCCACTTCGATCACCAGCTCCGGTCGTAGCGCCACCCACCCGAGCTCGCGGTCGCCGGCCCAGCGGCTCGGCTCGGCGCTGCCGCTCTCGCCCGTCTCCAGCGGCGCCAGCAGCTCGCGCATGCTCCGTTTCGCGGCGGCGCTGAAGCCGGAGATGTGGCCGACCGGGCGCAGCTCGTCGCCGTCGTAGAGGCCGAGGATCAGCGAGCCGACCGTGCCCTCCTCCTTGCCCGGGCGCCAGCCGAGCACGACGCAGTCGATCTCCCGCTCGCGCTTCACCTTGGCCATCCCCTTGCGCTTGCCGGGGATGTAGGGGGCGCCGAGCTGCTTCGCCATCGTCCCCTCGGTGCGGCGCAGCCACTCCTCCGCCCGCCCGGAGTCGGTGCTGAGCCCGGAGAGCTCGACCCCGGTGCGCTCGGCCAGCGCCTCGAGCCGGGCGCGGCGCTCGCCGAACGGCGTCCCCAGCAGCGCCTCGTCGTCCTCGGCGAGCAGGTCGAAGGCGACGTAGCCGGCCGGGATCTCGCGCGAGAGCAGCGAGATCCGCGACTCGGCCGGGTGGATGCGGCTCTGCAGGGCGTCGAATTCCAGCCTGCCCTCGGCGTCGCGGATCACCAGCTCGCCGTCGAGCACGTAGCGGCCGGGGGCGAAGCCGAGCTCGGGGAAGTAGCGGGCCAGCGCCTTGCCGCCGCGCGACTGGATGTAGGCCTCTTCGCCGTCGACGAAGACGATCGCCCGGAAGCCGTCGAGCTTCTGCTCGTAGGCCCACTCCTCGCCCCGCGGCAGCTGTTTTCGGCTCAGCGCCAGCTGCGGCGCGATCGGCGGCGAGAGGGGCAGGGCCACACCGGGAGTTTGCCGCTTCGCAGGCGCATCCGACATTGACCACACCCGGGCGGGGTCAATGTCGGATGCGCCTGCGCGTCCGCGCCTCGCGCGGGTCGGGCACCGGCACCGCCGCCAGCAGCTTCCTCGTGTAGGGGTCGCGCGGGGCGGAGCAGACCCGCTCGGCCTCGCCCTGCTCGACGATCTTGCCCGCGTTCATCACCGCGATCCGGTCGGAGACCTGGCGGACGATGCCGATGTCGTGGGCGACGAAGACGTAGGCGAGACCGAGCTCGTCCTGCAGGTCCTCGAGCAGGTTGACGATCTGGGCCCGGATCGAGACGTCGAGCGCCGAGACCGGCTCGTCGGCGAGGATCAGCTTCGGCTCGGTCGAGAGCGCGCGGGCGATCCCGATCCGCTGCCGCTGGCCGCCGGAGAACTCGTGCGGGTAGCGGTTGTAGTGCTCGGGCGAGAGGCCGACCCGGTCGAGCAGCTCGCGCACCCGCCGCCGCAGCTCCGCGCCGGAGGCGAGGCCGTGCAGCCGCAGCGGCGTGCCGACGATCTCGCCGACCCGCTTGCGCGGGTTGAGCGAGGCGTATGGGTCCTGGAAGATCATCTGCATCTGCCGCCGCAGCGGCCGCATCGTCCGGTCGCGCAGCCCGACCAGCTCGCGGCCTTCGAATCGGATCGAGCCGGCGCTCGGCTCGATCAGGCGCAGCACGCCGCGGCAGAGGGTCGACTTGCCGCAGCCCGACTCGCCGACCAGCCCCAGCGTCTCGCCGGGCGCGACCTCGAGGTCGACCCCGTCGACCGCCCGCACGCGGTCCACCTCGCGGCCGATCAGGAGCCCCGACTTGAGCGGGAAGTGCTTGACCAGGCCACGCACCTCGAGCAGGTTCTCACCACTCACGGAGAAGCCCCCGCCCCGGGCTCGGTCAGGGCGATCCCGCCGTCGGCCTGGCGCCGCTCGCGCTTCTGCTCCGGCTCGAGCCAGCAGCGGTCGCGGTGGCCCGGGGCGTCGGGCAGCCGCGCCGCCAGCTCCGGGACCTGTTCGCAGCGCCCGAAGGCGTGCGGGCAGCGCGGCCGGAAGTGGCAGCCGGCCGGCGGCGCCAGCAGCGAGGGGGGCAGGCCGGGGATGTTGGGCAGCCGCCGCGGGCGCGGGCGGTCGATCCGGGTCAGCGAGCCGAGCAGGCCCCAGGTGTAGGGGTGCTGGGGGTCGTAGAAGATCTGGTCGAGGCTGCCCTGCTCGACGACCCTCCCCGCGTACATCACCGCCACCCGGTCGGCGATTTCGGCGACGAGGCCGATGTCGTGGGTGATCAGCAGGATCGCGAGGCCGCGCTCCTCGTTCAGCCTGCGCAGCAGGGCGACGATCTGGGCCTGGATCGTCACGTCGAGCGCCGTCGTCGGCTCGTCGGCGATCAGCAGCGAGGGCTCGAGCGAGAGCGCCATCGCGATCATCGCCCGCTGCCGCATGCCCCCGGAGAGCTCGTGCGGGTAGGAGTCGACCCGCTGCGCCGGGTCGGCGATCCCGACCGCGTCGAGCAGCTCGATCGCATGCTGTCGCGCCTGCTCGCCGGGCAGCTCGCGGTGGGCCTGGATCTGCTCGACGATCTGCTCGCCGACCCGGTAGACCGGGTCGAGCGAGCTCATCGGGTCCTGGAAGATCATCGAGATCCGGTTGCCGCGGATGCGCCGCAGCTGCTCCTCGCCGGCCGCGATCAGGTCGTCGCCCTCGAAGCTTGCGCTGCCGGCGATCGAGGCGTTCGGCCCGCGGCTCAGGCCGAGCAGGGTCAGCGCCGTCACCGACTTGCCGCTGCCCGACTCGCCGACCACGGCGAGCACCTCGCCCGGGGCGATCTGGAAGCCGACGCGGTCGACCGCGCGGACCACCCCGTCTTCGGTGTTGAAGGCGACCTCGAGGTCGCGCAGGTCGAGCAGCGGCGAGCTCACGAGCCCGGTTTCCCCTCGAGCCGGATCCGCGGGTCGAGCGCCGCGTAGGCGATGTCGACGATCGCGTTGAGGATGACGATGAAGAAGGCGAGGAACATCGTCACCCCCATGATCGGCGGCAGGTCGAACTGCTCGATCGCGTCGGCGAAGTACTGGCCGACCCCCTGCAGGTTGAAGACCGTCTCGGTGAGGATCGCGCCGCCGCCGAGCACGGCGCCGAAGTCGAGCCCCCAGAGGGTGACGATCGGGATCAGCGAGTTGCGCAGCACGTGCTTGAGCAGCACCCGGCGCTCGGAGAGCCCCTTGGCGCGGGCGGTGCGCACGTAGTCCTCCCCCAGCGTCTCGAGGATGTCGGAGCGCAGCACGCGCGAGTAGATGCCGACGAAGAGGGTCGCGAGGGCGAGCCAGGGCAGGATCAGGTGCCAGAGCCATTCGGCCGGGCTGTCGAGGAACTCGACGTAGCCGCCGTTGGGGAAGATCCCGGCTTTGTAGCCGAGGTAGTAGCTGAGCATCGCGCCGAGCCAGAAGACCGGCATCGAGATCCCGATCAGCGCCAGCACCGTCAGCAGCCGGTCGGCGATCCGCCCGGCGCGCAGGGCGCTGTAGAGGCCGAGGGCGATCGCGAAGGCCATCCAGACGATCGCCGCGCCGACCGCCAGCGCCAGCGTCCGCGGCAGCCCCTTCCAGATCTCCTCGGTGACGTTGAGCTGGGTGAAGTAGGAGACCATGTCCCCGGTGAACAGCTTCTTCATCATCGTCGCGTACTGGACGTGGAGCGGCTCGTCGAAGCCCCACTCCTGGCGGATCGCCTCGAGCTGGGTCTCGGTCGGGATTTTGCCCGCCATCCGCACCGCCGGGTCGCCGTTGGGCACGACGTTGAAGATCAGGAAGGTGAGGACGGAGACGGCGAACAGGACCAGCAGCATCGAGAGCAGCCGGCGGACGACGAAGCGGGCCATCGGCGAGCCCATCAGTGCTCGATCCTGACCTTGGCGCGGGGGTCGAGCGCGTCGCGCACGCCCTCGCCGAAGATGTTCAGCGAGAGCACCGTGGCGACCAGCATCAGGCCGGGGACGATCGTCAGGTGGGGCGCCGAGGTGATCCGGTCGAGCCCTTCGGAGATCATCGATCCCCAGGACGGGTTGGGCGGCTGCACGCCGGCGCCGAGGAAGGAGAGCGCCGCCTCGAGCAGGATCGCGTTGGCGACGAGCAGCGGCGCGAAGACGACCAGGGTCGAGACGACGTTGGGCAGGATCTCGCCGGCGACGATCCGCGCCGAGCCCATGCCCTGGGCGCGCGCCGCCTCGACGAATTCGCGCTCGCGCAGCGCCAGGGCCTGCCCGCGCACCGGCCGGGCCAGGTAGGGGATGTAGATCACGGCGATCACCATGGTCGGGATCGCCAGCGAGTCGCCCTGGATCGTCAGCGGCCCGATCTTCAGCCCGCCGAGCGCGAGCGCGGTCCCCAGCGCGACCCCGAGCAGGATCACCGGGAAGGCCCAGATGACGTCGAGCACGCGGGCAAGGACGGCGTCCACCCGGCCCCGGTAGTACCCGGCCACCAGCCCCAGCACCAGGCCGAGCAGGATCGTGCCGAGGGCGGCGGCGACCCCGACCATCAGCGAGTTGCGGCCGCCGTAGAGCAGCCGCACCATGATGTCGCGGCCGTTGCCGTCGGCGCCGAGGAAGAAGCGCCCGCTCCAGGTCGGCCCGATCGGCTTGCCGAGCGGGTCGACCACGTCGGTCTGCCTGCCGTCGACGACGATCGTGTCGGAGAGGTGGTTCTCCTCGACCGTGGTGTGGGCGACGTGGTTGGCCCAGAGCGGAGCCGCCAGGCAGACCGCGACCAGGACGACGAAGGCGCCGCCGAAGGCGAGCGAGACCCTGTTGCGACGCAGGCGGCGGGCCGTCAGCCGCCAGGGCCCGAGACCAGGCTGTTGCGCCGGATCTCGGGCCGGCTCAGCTATTCGTCGCTCTTCAGGCAGAAGCGGGAGTAATCGGTCTGGAACAGCGGGTGGAACACGGCGCAGTTCTCGAAATCGATTCTGTCAGAGACGAACGTCGCCAGTTTGCGGTGGCCGTAGGGAGCGATGTAGCCGCTCTCGGAGATGTAGTCGTTGAGCTCCTCCCAGCGATCGGTGACCGCCTCGAGATCGGGCTCTTCGCTCAGCGCCGCGATCTCTTTGTCGATTCTCGGGTCGTCGGTGTAGCTGAAGTTCTGGTTGTTGGTCGGCTGGATCGTCCCCCCGTCCATCAGGAAGACGAAGTTGAGCGGGTGGGGGAAGTCGGCGAACCAGTTGGTGAAGCCGGTCTGCGCTTCGGTCTTCTCGTTGCCGAGCGTCGGGAAGTAGACGCCCCCGTCGAGGATTTTCGGCTCCGCGTCGAAGCCGATCTGGTTGAGCTGGTCGGCGTAGGCCTGGGTCACCTTCGGCGTCGGGTCGTCGCTGTTGCCCCATACGGTCACCTGGGCTCCGTCCGCGCCGGCCTCTCTCAGCAGCCGTTTGGCTCGCTCCAGGTCGGGCGCCTCGTTCGGGTCGCCCCAGGGGCACTCGCTGACGTCGATCTCCTCCGTGTAGCCGGGCATCCCGGGCGGCAGGAAGGAGCAGCCGGGCGCCAGCTCGCCAGCGAAGAGCCGCTCGAGCGCGGGCTTGTCGAGCCCGACGTTGACCGCTTCGCGGACCTTCGGGTTGTCGAACGGCGGCGTCCTGGAGTTGAGGAAGAAGTAGTAGGTGGAGAGCGTTTTGTGCTCGTCGTAGCGCTGCTCCTCGCTGCCGTCCGGGCCGAACCGGTCGACCACTTCCGCCTTCAGGTCGGCGGCCGGCGGGTCCTGCATGAAGTCGAGCTCGTTTTCGATCACGTCCTGGGTCTGCTGGGCCAGGCTGGGGACGATTTTGGTCGTCACCGTTTTGACCTTCGCCTCCGGCACACCGTCGACTTCCTCGAAGTGGGGGTTCTGCTCGAGCACGAATTCGCGGTTCGGCACCGATTTGACGATCTGGTAGGTGCCGGCGCCCGGGGGCGGGTCGTCGGTGACGTTCTCGAACGGGGTGTCGCCGGGCACGATGCCGGCGAAGTTCATCGCCAGCACGTTGGCGAAGGCGGCTTCCGGCGCCGTCAGGCGGATCGTGATCCGACCGGTTTTGTCGTCGGTCTCGATCCCGGAGATGTCGGCTTTGGCGTCGCCGCCTTCGAGGTACTCGCTGGCGCCCTCGATCGCTTCGTAGTAGGGCGCGCCGCCCGACTCGAGGTTGAGGATGCGCTTGATCGTGTGCTCGAAGTCGCTTGCTTTGACCGGCGTGCCGTCGGCGAATTTGACCCCGTCGCGCAGGGTCAGCTCGTAGGTTTTGCCGCCGTCGCTGACTTCCGGCATCGCCTCGGCGAGGCCGGGGATCAGCTCCGAGCCCGCCTCGCCTTCCTCATGGCGGTAGGTGAGCAGCGGCGTGTAGACCAGCCACATCGGTTCCCATCCGTTCAGCGTGTAGGAGAGCGCCGGGTCGAGGAAGTCGGGCTGGGAGGTCTGCGAGATCGTGATCGAGCCGCCCTCTGCGGTCCCGCCGTCGTCGCTCCCACAGGAGGACAGGCCCAACGCGAGCGCCGCCAGTCCCGAGATAGCCAGCACTGCACCTAGCTTCTTCACGTCAGAACCTCCGATCTGGGCTGAACAGGGCCTCCGCAGGAATTAACTCCACCATAATCTCCTCTCCGGCGTCAACCCCCGGTGGACTCCTGTCTTCTGCGCCGTTTGCGGCCCATTTCCTGCCCAGGACCGGCGCCGCCACGGCGACGATCGCGATCACGCCGCCGCCGGCGACGAGAAACGTGGCGCGCGGGTCGGCGAGGCTGGCGATCAGCCCGCCGGCGACGAAGCCGATGCCCGGCATCGCGGCGCCGATCGACTCGAGCACGCCGATCACCCGCGCCTGCATCCCCTCCCGGGTCAGTTCCTGCACGGCGCTGATCACCGCCACCCACTGCACCCCGTTGCCGGCGCCGCCGAGCGTCGCCGCGGCGCAGGCGACGGCGAGCGTCGGCGCCAGCCCCATCGCGATGTAGCCGGCGCCGATCGCCAGCGTGCTGACCAGCAGCAGGGCGGCGAGCGGCGCCCGGCGCAGGACGGCGAAGACGAGGCCTCCGAGGACCATGCCGCCGCCCCAGCTGCCGAGCAGGAGGCCGTAGCCGGCGTCGCCGGCGCCGAGAGTCTCCTTGGCGTAGATCACCTCGATCGGCAGCACGGCCGAGAAGAAGACGAAGGCGCCGGCCTGGGCGCTGAGCAGTCGGCGCAGGGTCGGGTTGCCGCGTATGTAGTCGAGCCCGGCGCGCAGTCGGGCGCCGAGGGCGCCCTGTTCGGGCGCCGCCTGCGGCAGCCGGCCGGCGGTGAAGAGGATCACCGCGATCGCGTAGAAGGAGACCGCGTCGAGCAGCAGCGCGGTCTGCACGCCGAGCGCGGCGACCGCGGCGCCGGCGATCGCCGGGCCGACCGCGGCGCCGCCGGTGAAGGCGATGTTGAGGATCGCGTTGCCGCCGCGCAGTTCGCCCTCGGGCTGCAGCATCGCCGCCGCGACCGCGCGGGTCAGCGCCCGGCCGGAGAGCGCCAGGGCGCCGTCCAGCGTCGCCAGGACGACGATCGCGGCCAGCGAGAAGTTGTCGGCCAGCAGGGCGAGGGCGCCGAAGACCGCCGCCTCGCCGCAGTAGATCAACGGCAGGGCCAGGCGCGGCGGCGGCTGCTCCAGGCGGACGACCAGGAACGGCGTCAGCAGGGCCGGCAGGAAGCCGGTGCCGAGGAAGAGCAGGGTGGTGGCGAGCGCGCTGTCGGTCTGCTCGAAGACCAGCACCGAGAGGGCGACGATCCCCATCCAGTCGCCCAGCTCGTTGACCGCGTAGGACAGCGCCAAACGGCGGAACTGGGGCCGCCGCAGGGGGTCGATCAGGCCTGATTTACGCATTGGTGGACGAGGGTCCTACCGCATTTCTGCACAAGATTTCCTGCAGATGCACAAGTTTCCGCCAGGTTGTGCTACAAGTTGACAACGCAACGCATGAGTTTCAGATCGAAGTGCGCAATCTGAGGGCTTCAGTCAACAGGAAAGGGAGTTGAATATGGGCTACCGCCGCTAAGACTTCAAGAAGCAACGCTACTTGTAGCTTGCTTTTGCGACAAAGGGCGTCCCTCGGGGCGCCCTTTGCGCTTTTTCGGGCTCCGTGTTGGCCGCTTCTCCGCAATTTGCAAGGTCTTGGCCACTCGGCCAGCTGGGGTTGCCGTGCCTGTGGGGAGCGTCTACGGTGCCTGTTGCAAGTAGCGTTCGCCGCAAGGACCCGGTCGTCGGCGCAGGGAGCCACCTGGCTCGCACGAATCTAGCCTGCGTCGGCCGAGCCGATCCGATCGACCGCAGCCATGCAAGCCAAGCGCCCCACACCGCTGATCATCATCCTCCAGCTGGCGCTGCTCGGCGTGGTGGCGGTGGCGGCCGTGCTCCGCGTCGGCGACGCCGACTGGGACCCGGCCCTGTTCGGGATCCTGCTCGGCTTCTCCGTCTTCAGCGACCTGACCGCGATCGAAACCGAATCGCGGCTGAAGATCTCCGGCAGCTTCCTCGCTCTGGTCCTGGCGATGGTCTTCCTCGGCGGCGCCCCGGCGGCGATCATCGGCGTCGTCTCGATCCTGGTCGGGTGGGCGCGCTGGCGCGATGCGCCCCACGACCTGCTCAACAACGTCGCCACCTACGTGACCTTCCCGCTGGTCGGCGGGGTCGCCTTCCACGAGACGATCGACAAACTCGGCGTGACCGCCTCCGAGCCGGCCTATTACACGCTCGTCTTCGGCGTCTTCATGCTGGCGCTGGCGATCAACTTCTCGATGATCGCCGCCTACACCTGCTACCTCGACCGCAGCTCCTTCGTCGAGAAGGTCCGCACGGCGCTCTTCCCGCTGCTTCCCTCGGAGATGGCGGCGGCGCTGATGGCGGTCGGCGTCGCCTTCCTCTTCCATGAGATGGGCCTCGCCGGGGTCGCCCTCTTCGGCATCGTCCTGATCACCTTCCAGTACCTGCTCGGCGCCCTGCTCGTCTCCCAGCAGCGCTCGATGGAGCTGGAGCGTCGCAGCAAGCAGCTGACCAGCTTCCAGGTCGGGATGTTGAGCGCGCTGCTGCGCACGCTCGACCTGCGGGACCGGATGACCGCCCGCCACAGCGCCGCGGTGGCGCGCTACTCGCGGGCGATCGCGCAGCGCGCCGGCTTCTCGCGGCGCGAGGAGGAGCTGGTTCACATCGCCGCGCTGCTGCACGACATCGGCAAGTTCATCCTCCCCGACCGGATCCTGAAGGCGAACGTGCCGCTGACCGACGAAGACTGGATGCTGATCCGCCGCCACCCCCAGCAGGGCGCCCGCGTCGTCTCCTCGCTCGACGGTTACGGCCCGGTCGCCGAGATCATCCTCGCCCACCACGAGCGGATCGACGGCAAGGGCTACCCGCGCGGCCTCGAGGGCGACGATATCCCCGAGCTGGCCCGGATCATCTCCGTCGCCGACACCTACGACGTGATGACCGCCCGCGACTCCTACCGCACGCCGACCTCCAGCTACGAGGCGATCCAGGAGCTGCGGCGGGTTGGGGGCAAGCAACTCGACGCCCGCTTCGTCGAGATCTTCGTCGAGCTGCTCGAGGGCAAGGACGTCTCCTTCCGTCACGGCGAGGCGGCCGACTTCGAGCGCGAGCTGGCGCTCGAGGCGCGGATCGCGGAGACCGCCAGCCCGGGGATCGAAGTGGGCCGCTTCCAGGTCCCGGGAATCAGCGTCGGCTGAGCGGCCGGCCGGGCGATACGGTTGGCGCCGATGCGCGCCGTCACCTTCCAGGCCCCCGGCGAGGTCCGGGTCGAGGAGAAGCCCGAGCCCGAGCTGGGCGCGGCCGACGACGCCGTGGTGCGGGTCGAGGCGAGCGGCATCTGCGGCTCCGACCTCCACATCTACCACGGCCGGGTCCCGGTCGAGCCGGGCTTCACGATCGGGCACGAGTTCGTCGGCACGGTGCTCGCCGCCGGCGCCGACGTCGAGCGGGTCGCCGTCGGCGACCGCGTGCTCGGCTGCTTCCACACCGCCTGCGCGACCTGCGCGCCCTGCCTGCGCGGCGACTACCACCGCTGCCGGCACGGGCGGACCTTCGGCCACGGCTCCCACCTCGGCGACCTGCAGGGGGCGCAGGCGGAGCAGCTGCTCGTGCCGCGCGCCAACCTGACCCTGCGCCGGGTGCCGGAGGGGATGTCCGACGAGGTGGCGCTATTCGCCGGCGACGTGATGGGCACCGGCTACCACGCGGTCGCCCACGCCGGCCTGCGGGCGGGCGACACCGTCGCCGTGCTCGGGCTGGGGCCGGTCGGGCTCTGCGCGGTGCAGGCGGCCGCGGCAAGCGGCGCGGCGAGGGTCTTCGCGGTCGACTCGGTCGAGCAGCGGCTGCAGATGGCGGAGCGCTTCGGCGCGGCGCCCCTGCACCTCACCGAGGACGAGCCGAAGCGCGCGGTGCGGGCCGCGACCGGCGGGCAGGGGGTCGACGTGGTGGTCGACGCGGTTGGCGATCCCGGTCCGCTGGCGATGGCGGTCAGCCTCTGCCGGGACGCCGGCACCGTCTCGGGCATCGGCGCCTACTCGGGGAAGGGGGAGGTGCCGCTCGGGCTCGCCTGGCTCAAGGGGCTGACGCTGCGGCTCGGGCTCGCCAACGTGATCGCCCACCTCGACCGGGTGCTGGCGCTGATCGAGGCCGGCAAGCTCGATCCGGCGCCGCTGGTCACCCATCGGATGAAGCTGGACGAGGCGGCCGAGGCGTACGAGCTCTACGACAACAGGGAAGCCCTCAAGATCGTCCTGACGCCGTGAGGCTGGCGCGAAAGTCGGATATAGACCGACTAAAGCGCCAGGCAGATTGTGAATCGTGGCGTTTCTCTCTACATTGAGAGCTGTGCGAAGGGGGTGCGTCACGGTTCTCGTCGTCCTCGGTGCGTTGGCTTTTGCGCCCAGCGCCAACGCCTGCTCATGCGCGCCGGTGAAGCCGGGCGCGGCGATTCGGGGGGCCGATGCGGCTTTTTCCGGCGAGCTCGTGCGGGTGGTTCCGCGGAACCGCGAGCGGGCGGTGTTCCGCTACCGGGTCCGGCGGGTCTTCAAGGCCGGGCCGGGGATCCGGCGCGGGCGGATGGTCTCGGTGCTGAGCGCGCGCAGCTCGGCCGCCTGCGGGCTGCCGGTGCGCACCGGTCGTCGCTATCGGCTGGCGCTGGCACGCGTCGACGGCCACTGGAGCGCGGGACTCTGCAGCCTCTTGCGCAGTCGCTGTGCTAGTTGACTGACGCATTTGTGTCGAGTACTGTGCCGGTAAGATGGCACAGCAGGCGGAGGCAAACCCCTTTGCGACCGATCCCGGCGACGAGCTTCCGGTCGGGCTGCAGCTGACCTGGCGGCTGCGGGCGCTGATCGCCACCGGCCGACTTGCCGCCGGCGAGCGCCTGCCCAGCTTTCGCCGCCTCTCCGAGTGGGCGGGGGTCAACGTCAACACCGTGCGCGCCGTCTACGCCGGCCTCGAGCGCGAGGGCCTGGTGGTCAGCCGGCAGGGGCGTGGGACCTTCGTCGCCGCGGGGATCGAGCCGGAGACGCAGCTGGAGGAGATCGCGACCGACGCCCTGCGCCGCGCCCACGAGGCGGGCCTCGACCCGCGCGAGCTGGCGGTCGTCGCGGCGGCCTGCGCAAGCATGCCGGCCTCGCCGGAGGAGGTGGCTCCGGAGGAGCCGCCGGCCGACCTGCCCGACCTGGCGGAGGAGAGCGAGGCGATCGGGGTGCGCCACGAGCTGCGGCGGCAGATCGCTCGGCTGGAGGCGGAGCTCGCCGGTTATCCCCGTGACCTGCCCGAGGGCATGCCGACGGCGCCGCGCCGCGCCGCCGCCCACGTCGCCGGGGTCGAGGAGCTGGAGCGGACGCGCGACGTGCTGATCGCCCAGCTCTCCGAGGCGCAGCGGGCGGCGGAGGAGCGGGCGCGGTGGGTCGGGCGCGAAAGGGCGCGGGAAGCGAGCCCGCTCGAGCAGGCGATGGGCTGGTGGCGGCGCAAGCTGTAGCGCGGGCCTTCCTGCCCGCGAAGTCGATCTTCGAGGAGGTCGGGGAGATGATCATCCTGACCGCGAAGACGCTCGTCTCCGCGGTCAGGCCTCCCTATCCCTATGGCGAGGAGCTGGTCGGCCAGTTCCTCTTCGTGCTCAAGCTCTCCTGGTTCCCGATGACGGTCTCGACCTTTGCCCTCTGCTTCGGCGCGCCGGGCCTGCAGGCCGCCGGGATCCTCGACCTCTTCGGCACCCTCGACCGCCTCGGCGGCTTCTTCGTCGTCACCGCGGTCCGCTTCATCGGACCGATCGTCACCGCCGCGGTCGTCGCCGGCGTCGCCGGCACCGCGATCACCGCCGACCTCGGCGCCCGCAAGATCCGCGAGGAGCTCGACGCCCTGCAGGTGCTCGGCGTCGACCCGATCAAGAACCTGGTCGTGCCGCGCTTCCTGGCGCTGATGATCATCACCGGCCTGCTCGACATCTTCGCGATCGTCTTCGGCCTCACCGCTGGCATTGCCGCCTCGCTGCTCTACGGAGAGCCGCTCGGCGGCTTCTTCGCGACGCTCTTCAGCAACGCGCTGATCGCCGACCTCTGGGGCTCGGTGCTGATGTGCACGCTCTTCGGCGGCATCATCGCCGTCGTCTGCTGCTACAAGGGCATGACCGCCTCGGGTGGGCCGGCGGGGGTGGGCCGGGCGGTCAACCAGGCGGTGGTGATCGCCTTCCTCGCCGTCTTCTTCTTCCTCTACCTGTTCACCGCCGTCCTGCTCGCCTCGAACCCCGAACTGCAGTCGATCCGGTGAGGGCGAGGATCCGTTGATCGGCTGGCTCGACGTCCCCCGTGGCTGGATCGACGCCTTCGGCGACGTGGCTCGCTTCGGCTCCCGGGTCGCCGGCCTCGTCTACTCGGGTCGCGTCTTCCAGTTCTTCGGCGAGAGCCTGCGCCAGGCGGGGATCCTGATCCTCGGCTCCGCCGTGATCATCTGGGCCTTCGTCTTCATCCTCGGCCTCAACTGCGGGGTGATCGGCGCCTACTTCAGCCGTTCGATCGGCGCTCCGTCCAACGCCGGCATCTTCTCCGCCTACTGCGACCTGCGCGAGGGGATCCCCTACGCCTTCGGCTACATCCTCTCGGCCAAGGTGGGAACGGGGATCGTCGCCGAGCTCGGCGCGATGCGGATCTCCGACGAGATCGACGCGCTCGAGGTGATGGGAGTCCCGCCGGTCACGTTCCTTGCCGCGACGCGCCTGCTCGGCGCCTGGATCGCCCTGCCGTTCCTTTTCCTGGTCAGCGTGGGAGTCGCCTACTTCTCCAGCTATATCGCCGTGGTCGAGCAGGTCGGCGACGTCTCTTCGGGTGGTTACCTGCTGATCTTCTGGACCTACCAGGACTACGTCGACGTGCTCTTCAGTCTCGCCAAGGGCATGGTGATGGCGACGGTCATCGTGGTCGTCGGCTGCTACTACGGCTACACGGCGTCGGGTGGGCCGGTCGGGGTGGGGACGGCGACGGCGAAATCGATGGTCGTCAACATCATCATGGTCCACATCGTCGGCATGCTCGGCACGCTGATCTTCTACGGCGCCAATCCGCGAGCCCCGATCGGCGGCTGACAGAGATCGGACGTTTTAATCCGGCTGTTTTGTGTCAGCATAGGACGATGGCGCCGTTGAGCGATTCCGAGATCGAGGCGCGGCTGAGCGAGCATCCCGGCTGGGAGCGCGCGGGAACCGCTATTCGCAAGAGCTTCGAGCGCGGCGACTTCGTCGGATCGGTCAACTTCGTCCAGAGCCTGGTCGGACCGGCCGAGGCGATGAGCCACCACCCCGACCTCGAGATCTCCTGGGACACGGTGACCGTCTCGCTCTCGACCCATTCCGACGGCGGCGTCACCGCGTCGGACTTCGAGCTGGCAACGAAGATCGACGCTCTGGCCTGAGCCTGACTGGGCGGCGCCCGCCCGGTTAGGGCTCGCACCCGAATTATTGACGGCTTTGACGGCGTCTGGATACGCCTTGACGCCACCCGTGGGAATCGCCGATGCTCTGGCATCGACTCATCCCACGTGCGACGTCAGTCGCATCCAGCCACTCGTCAAACTCCGCCACTAATTCGCGCGCGAGCCCTTACCTTGGGCGGATGGCCGAGATGCTGAGAATCGACGAGCGGCTGGCGATCCCGCTGGCCGAGGTCGAGCTGCGCGCCAGCCGCTCCTCGGGGCCGGGCGGGCAGCACGCCAACGTGACCGCGTCGCGGGTAGAAGCCGTCTTCGACGTGCGGGCGTCGGCGAGCCTTGACGAGGGGCAGCGGGCGCGGTTGCTGGAGCGGGCCGGGTCGACGGTTGTGGCCGTGTCGCAGGATGCGCGCGGCCAGGCGCGCAACCGGGAAATGGCGCTGCAGCGGCTGGCGGGGAAGATCGCCGCCGGACTCGCGGTGCGCCGGCGCCGGCGTCCGACCAGGCCGACCCGCGCCGCGCGCCGGCGACGGCGGCGGCAGAAGCGCCGCGCCGGCGAGCGCCAGCGCGCCCGCCGCCGGCCGAGCGCCGAGGAATAACCGCGCGCGGCGGGGGCCGGTTGACGCCCCGCCGCGGCGACAGCGGCACGCTCGTCGCGCCGGGCTGGCACACTCGGCCGATGGCGAAGCGCAAGCGGAGGGAGAGGCGGGAGTCCCCGACCGTCGAGTACACCGACGCGGACGGCAACACGCTCGTCCTGCGGCAGACGCTGAGCGCGGGCACGATCGCCAAGCTGGAGGAGGGGCCGGCGACCGCCGCGACCACCCAGGAGGACGCCTGGCAGCGGCGCACCGAGCAGCTCTTCGAGCGGCTGGCGGTGAGCTGGACGATCGCCGGCCTGCCCCTCAGCGACCAGAAGATGATGCTCGGCCGCTACCGGATGGCCGACGCGGCGACCCAGCAGTGGGTGCGGCAGACGATCGCCGCGCACCTCGAGCGGCATATCCCCGAGCTGGCCGGGTAGCCTCGAAGCCAGGCGGGAACTTCGAGGAAAGGATTCGCGATGCTGGCCGACAAGAAAGCCTTCAGCGGGTTCGCCGTCGACGACGTCGACGCGGCGAAGCGCTTCTACGAGGAGACGCTCGGGCTGCCGGTGAAGGTGATGGACGAGCAGAACGGGGTCGCCTCGGTCGAGCTGGCCGGTGGTCGCGAGACCTTCTTCTACGCGAAAGCGGATTTCCAGCCCGCCACCTACACGATCCTCAACTTCCAGGTCGAGGACATCGATGCCACCGTCGACGAGCTCAGCTCCCGCGGCGTCAGCTTCGAGCGCTACGACGGCTTCGACCAGGACGACAAGGCCATAGCCCGAGGCCCCGGCCCGGAAATCGCCTGGTTCAAGGACCCGGCAGGCAACATCCTCGCCGTGATGAGCGAACCCTGAGCGAGTCGTGGGCGCGGCTGGGCTCGAACCAGCGACCTCTCGCGTATGAGGCACACCGAGAGCGAGTCGAAAAGCGCCCGCAAACCCGCATTCCCAAGCGGAATGGCGCACTTGCCGCCGCCGATGCTTTGAGCCGTCAGATTGCCGCAGTTTGCGGTCGATCATGCCCGCTTTGGGCACTGGTGCCCAGGCTCTCGGTATCGGCGACCGCGTTCTCTGCCATGATTTTCCTGTGGAGCAGCCACACGTCAAACTCAGCGGTGATTTTGAGGGCAGCTATGTGGTGGAGGAGGCCCGAGCGGACGGCCGCCTTCTGGTCGCCCCCGACACCTCTGCCCGGGCGATCATGGGCCGCTTGGGCCATGAGCCCGCGACGCTCGCCGAGTTTGAGGCTGCCTATGGGGCGGTGAAGCCCTCAGACGGCGAGGGCTGAGCCGTGGCCCTCAAGCGGGGCTTCGCGCCAGTCGCCTTTGATGAGTTGGCCTGGCAGGTGGACTTACGAAAGGCGAGCAAGAGCGCCCGTCGCATTGGTGAAGAGACTCGCTCGCGCTTGGAGCGCGAGGGTCAAGCGGTTGACGCCCTGTTCGCTTGCGACGAGGACGCCAGAGACGGGACAAGCCTCCCCGGATGCGTGAAGGTCTACATCCCGTCGCCGGGCGGTCCGCTCGGCATCGTCTACCGGCTCGCCAAGAACAAGGAGGGGCGCCTCTACCTCGATCACCTGGCCTTCGGGGTGCGGCACCATCCGCCGGGGTCGAACGCCGAAACCGTCTATCGCGCCGCTCACCGACGCCTCCATGAGTAGGGCTCCTGACCCTCGAACGGTGCCCCGAAGTCTCATCCGTGAGGCCCCCGAAGTGACCGCACCCTTTGCGACGATGTCCCGATGAAGCAGCGCCACGTCAGGCTCAGCGGGGATGTCGAGGGCTTCTACGTGATCGAGGAGATCCTGACCGATGGCCGCTTCGTGATCGTGCCGGAGTGGCCATCGCAGGAGACTTCCGCCGACGCAATCTTGAAGCGCGCGGGAGGTAGACGCATGTCACCCGAGGAGTTCGACAAGCATTTCGGCGGCCTGTCGACGACGCCGAACGGTAGGGAAGAGTCGATGGGCGCGGCTGGGTTCGAACCAGCGACCTCTCGCGTGTGAGGCGAGCGCTCTCCCGCTGAGCTACGCGC
>JBBDTK010000085.1:0-6279 GCA_040904405.1 Solirubrobacterales bacterium
GCCCACCGGCGCCCTGTCGGGCGCCTGCCCCGAGATGCGCCGGTTTGCAGCGTCCGGTCAGGCCGCGGTGCGGCGCATGCCTCGTAACGAGAGGCTGGCGACGAGCGTCAGCATCGCGGTCAGGGCGAGGATGCCGGGCCAGGTCTCCTGCCAGGCGATCGGCCCGAGGAAGCCCTGGCGGACCGCGTCGACGACCAGGGTCATCGGGTTGAGGCGGGCGACGTCCTGCAGCCAGCCCTGCATCAGCTCCAGCGGCGCGTAGGCGGTGGTGGCGAGGATCAGCGCCAGCATCCCGGCCTGCATCAGCGGCGCCGCCGCCTGGCTCTTGTAGTGGAGGGCCAGGGCGGAGGCGTAGCAGGCGGCGACGGCGGCGGTCGCGGCGACCATCGCGTAGGCGATCGCCAGGCCGCCGAGGCCGGGCCAGTGGGCGCCGATGCCGAGGGCGACGAGGAGCACGAAGGTGGCCGGGATGAAGGCCCGCATGCCGGCGGCGAGCACGATGCCGCCGAGCAGCACCCAGCGCGGCGCCGGCGAGACGAGCAGGCGGTCGAGCCAGCCCCCCTCGATGTCGCGGGCCAGGTTGACCCCGGTCGCCGCCCCGGTGAAGCCCGCTCCCTGCAAGAGGCTGACCGGGACGAGGAAGCTGGCGTAGCTGTCGGTGCCGAAGCCGGTCAGCCCGGTGAGGCTGCCGAAGACGCCGTTGAGGCCGAGGAAGAAGATGGTCGGCGCCAGCACGCCGGGGATCGCCGCGCCGGGCACCCGCAGCAGCTCGTTCTTGGAGCGGTTGACGAGGGCGGCGATCGTCGCGATGTCCTGGCGGCGCACGGTCAGCCCCCCGTGATCAGCCGGTGGCGCAGGGCGCGGGCGCTGAGCAGCAGCGAGAACGCCGCGATCCCGGCGATCGCCAGCACGGCCTGCAGCAGCTCGGTCGCCTCGATGCCGTGGACGATCGGCTCGCGGATCCCCTCGACGACGAAGCTGAGCGGGTTGTACCTGGCGATCGTCTGGGCCGGCTCGACCATCAGCCCCTCGGGGAAGAAGGCGGTCGAGAGGAAGAGGATCACGAAGACCAGCGGGAAGAGGCCCTGGACGATGCTCGCCCTGCCGGTCCGCAGCGCGACCGAGGCGCCGATGCCGCCGATCGCGACGGCCGCCGCCGCGGTCAGGGCGATCGCCACCAGGGCGCCGGGCACGCCGCCGGCGATCTCCGCCCCGAAGACCAGGCCGACCGCCAGGAACCAGAGCGCCGCGGCGACGCCGAGCACGGCGGTTCCGGCGAGGCGGCCGAGCACCACCGACCAGCGCGAGATCGGGGCCGCGAAGAGGCGGTCGGTGAAGCCGATCTCGATGTCGACGGCGAGCGCGATGCCACCGCTGTTGGCGGCCAGCATCAGCGCCTGCATCATCGCCCCGGCCAGCATGAACTGAAGGAAGCTCTGCACCGGCGGGAAGCCCGGCAATTCGACCGCCGCCCCGGCGCCGCCGGTCTGGATCGCCAGGATCAGGGTCGGGAAGACGACGATCGGGGCCAGTAGCTGCGGCCGCCGGAAGGTCTGGCGGACCGAGCGCCGGCCCAGCGTCGCGACGACGCGCAGGTTCGTCGCCAGCTCGCTCACGGCGTCGCCTCCGCCCCCTCCTCGCCCTTCTCCAGGTGGTAGCCGGTCTTGGCGACGAAGACGTCGTCGAGGGTGGGGTGGACCAGCTCCAGCGAGGCGACGCCGATGCCGGCCTCGTCGAGCGCCCGCACGACGCGCGGGATGTCGGCGGCGCCGTTCTCGACCTCGACCAGGACCGCGCTGCCGTCGACCGGCGGCAGCAGCGGCCCGATCCGGGCGCAGATCTCCTCCGCCTCGGCGATCGAGCCCTGCTCCAGCTGCAGGCGGATGTGGGGATGGCCGATCTCGGCTTTGAGCGAGGCGGGCGTCCCCTCGGCGACGATCCGGCCGCTGTCGATGATGCCGACGTTGTCGGCCAGCCGGTCGGCCTCCTCCAGGTACTGGGTGGTGAGGAAGACCGTCGTGCCCTCGTCGTTCAGCGCCTGCACCTCCTCCCAGATCGTCTTGCGGCTGACCGGGTCGAGGCCGGTCGTCGGCTCGTCGAGGAAGAGCACCCGCGGCTCGTGGACCAGCGCCGCGGCGAGGTCGAGGCGGCGCTGCATGCCGCCCGAGTAGGTGCCGACGCGGCGGTCGGCGGCGGCGGCCAGGTCGACCCGCTCGAGCAGGTCGTCGGCGCGGCGGCGGCCCTCGGCGCCGGGGATCCCCTGCAGCGTCGCCTGCAGGCGGATCAGCTCGCGCCCGGTCATCAGCGGGTCGAGCGCCGCCTCCTGCAGCGCCACCCCGATCGAGGCGCGCACCTGGCGCGCCTCGGCGACGACGTCGTGGCCGGCGACCGTGGCCCGGCCCCCGGTCGGCCGCAGCAGCGTGGTCAGCATCCGCACGGTCGTCGTCTTGCCGGCGCCGTTGGGCCCGAGGAAGCCGTAGATCTCGCCCTCGCCGACCTCGAGGTCGACGCCGCGCACCGCCAGCACGTCGTCGAAGGACCGCTCCAGGCCCTCGACCTCGATCGCCGCCACCGCTCAGCCCCCCGTCGGCTCGGCTTCCGCCAGCGGCGGCGCCGACTCGACCCAGCGCCGCGCGTTCGCCCGCTCCAGCGCTTCGGCGGCGTCGAGCAGCAGCGCGTCGGCGCCCCAGGCGCCCTGCAGCTGCAGGGCGATCGGCAGCCCTTCCCCGCTGAGCCCGACCGGGACGCTGATCGCCGGGATCCCGGTCAGGTTGGCGAGCGCGGCGCCGCGCACGTTGGCCTGGTCGGCGGTGTGCGTGCCGGAGGGCAGCTCGACCAGCGGCGACTCGAGCGGCGGCGCCGGGGCGGGGACGGTCGGCCAGGCGAGCGCGTCGACCTGCTCGAAGAGGGCGGCGAGGCGCCGGCGCATCAGGGTGCGGACGCGCTTCGCCTGCACGGTCGCCGCCGCCGGCAGCAGCATCTTGTACTTGGCGACGCCACGGGCGATCGGGCTCAGCTCGGGGTGCAGCTCGTTGAGCTGCTGCGGCGCGATCCCGTGCATCGTCTCGGCGTTGATGGTCAGGATCGCGGCGATCGTCGCCGCCTCGAGGCCCGGCAGCTCGACCTCGACGACCGTGCCCCCGGTCTCGGCGCGCAGGGCCTCGATCGCCGCCTCGCAGGCCTCGCCGACCTCCGGGTCGACATCCTCGGAGACGCTGGCGCGGACGACGCCGATCCGCAGGCCGGCGGCGTCTCCGGCGGGCAGCTCCTCCCCGCACAGCGCCGCGCCCAGCAGCCGGCAGTCGGCGGCGTCGGCGCAGAGTGGGCCGGCGACGATCGTCTCCGTCACCGGGGCCATGTGGTGGCCGTCCAGCGGGATCCGCCCGAAGGTCGGCTTCAGCCCGGTCAGGCCGCAGTAGGCGGCGGGGAAGCGGACCGAGCCGAGGCCGTCGGCGCCGACCGCGCCGGCGACCAGCCGGGCGGCGACCGCCGCCGCGGAGCCGCTCGAGGAGCCGCCCGGGCAGCGCCCGGTGTCCCAGGGGTTGCGGGCCGGGCCGTAGACCGAGACGTTGCCGGTGCTGCCGGCGCCCAGCTCGTGCATGTTGCCGACCCCGACGACGACGGCGCCGGCGTCGCGCAGCGCCCGGTAGGGCCCGGACTCCCCGGGCGCGGTCGGGGCCAGCAGCTGCGCGGCGCCGAAGCGCTGCGCCCGCCAGGGCAGCGGCCACTCGTCCTTGATCGCGACCGGGACGCCGCGCAGGGGCCCCGCGGGCGCCGCGGCGAGCATCTCGCGGGAGCGCTCGGGGAAGGTCTCGACGACCGCGTTGATCGCCGGGTTGCGCAGCTCGATCCGCTCCAGCGTCGCCTCCAGCAGCTCGACCGGGTCGGCGTCGCCGGCGGCGATCGCGGCGGCCTGCTCGCGAAGCGGCTGGTCGAGGATGCTCACGGCGCCCTCGAGAGGTCGGGCTGGCGCTCCGGCTCGACCCCGCTCGTGTCGAGCGCGAGCAGCTCCAGGATCGGCGGCCAGAAGATCCTGTGGACGGCCGCGATCACCGCCAGGTCGACCTCGTCGGCCTCGATTCCCAGCGCGGCGAGGCCGGCCGGGATGAAGTCTGCGCTTGCGTCGGAGGCCTCCATCGGCAGGCAACCCTAGACGACTGGCTGGCTGGCCGGGATCGTGCAGCCGGGGCGGCGGAACCGCATCGGTCGCCGGCTGACGGCAGAATCCGGGCCGCAACCCTGGACATGGACGGGGTTTGCAGCTTGAGATCGTGACTGGAGCAGCCGAAACCCGGCCCCGTGCCGTCCGCGCCGTCGCCGCGGCGGTCCTTGCCTGCCTGCTGGCGGCTCTGGTCGCGGCCGCCTGGCCGGGCGCCGCCGGCTCGGCTCCCGCCCGGGTCGTCGTCCTCGGCCGCACCGACGCGACCCCACCGGCCTCCTGCCCGGGCCGGATCGTCAACAACGTCGAGGTCGTCCCCTGCCGGGTCGAGGGCCACGTCACCGGCTACCAGGCGATCGCCGGCGGCGTGCCGCGCCCCTACGAGGTCCCCTTCGACGGCAAGATCGTCGCCTGGTCGATCACGCTCGCCCGGCCCTCGCGCCAGGACACCGCGAAAATGACCGACGAGGTCGGCTTCTTCAACGAATTCCTCGGCCGCCCGTCGAAGGCGCGGATCGGCGTCCTGCGCCCGGTCCCGGGCAGCAAGCCGCCCAAGTTCAAACTGGTCCGCCAGAGCCCGCTGCAGGTGCTCAACCGCTACTTCGGCAGCACCGTCGTCTTCGCCCTCGACCACCCGCTGAACGTCGTCCGCGGCCAGGTGGTGGCGCTGACGATCCCGACCTGGGCGCCGATGTTCGCCTTCAACATCGGCGACGACAATACCTGGCGCGGCAGCCGCCTGCCGAAACAGTGCTCGTCCAAGGACGACATCCAGAACGGCCACCCCCAGCAGGGAGTCGGCAAGATCAAGACCTACGGCTGCTACTACTCGAACGCCCGCCTCCTGTACACCGCGACGGTTGTGAAAAAACCCTGAGGTCGTCTGACCGGCGCATACCGGCGTCCTCGGTCACTCGATTCGGGTCACGCACTAGTAACCGTAACGACCAGACGCGGTCTGACCAAGCAGTTCAAGGACGCAGGGAGGGAAGTGTGCTCTGCACACGACCGACTGAGGACGCCGAAATGCGCCGGTCAGACCGCGCTCTGGCGTAGGTGGCAGTACGGGCAGTCGGAAACGTCGAGCCCGATCAGCTGGTCGCAGCGGCGACAGGCGCGCAGGTTCTGCGGCGTGCGGGGCAGCGAGGAGGCGGAGGGGGCGAGCGGCAGCACCATCGCCACCGGTTGCATCTCCTCGCCGGTCTCGCGGTCGACGTAGACGGAGCCCGGCTCGGCGTGGGCGAGCGCCTCGCGGCCCGAGGCCGGCGCCCGCATCCGGTAGAGCTGTCGCTGGTTCATCCGCCGGGACAATAACAATGGCCTCGTCGTCCAACCGATTAGCGAGCGTCACGATCTGATGCTCCGCAAGCGGCGCCGATATGGCGATTGCCGCCGCCCGCGGACGCGAAGCGGAGCAGGCGGCGGAATATGAATATCCTCCTCTTCCACGGCTACATGCTGCGCGGCACCGGCAGCAACATCTACAGCGCCAACCTGGCCCGGGCGCTGGTCGGCCTTGGGCATGAGGTCCATCTGGTCTGCCAGGACCGCCAGGTCCAGATCGACGGCGTCCAGATCCACAACCCCGACATCCACGGCCTGCTCCCGGTCTACGTCAAGGATCCCTACGAGGGATTCGAGGTCAAGGCCTACCCGGAGCTGACCGAGGCCGAGCTGCAGCGCTACATCGCCGCCAACGTCGCCGCCGTGCGCGAAGTCGCCACGGCGGCCGGCGGCATCGACCTCGCCCTCGGCGGTCACCTGGTGATGGGCCCGGCGATCCTCGCCCGCGCCGACATCTGCCCCTACGCGGCCAAGATCCACGGCTCGGCGCTCGAGTACACGGTCAAACCGCATCCCCGCTTCCTGCCCTACGCGGAAGAGGGGGTGCGGGCCGCTTCCGGGGTCTTGGTCGGCTCCCGCCATACTGCCGAATCGCTCTGGGCGGCGCTGCCCGGCATTTCCGACCTGAAGGCGAAGACTCGCCTTGGACCTCCCGGTGTAGATACGGAGCGCTTCCGGCCACCCGCGACGCTCCCTGCGGGGACCGGAGGCGTCGATCCGCGGGTGGCGGAGGGGAAGGGGGGGTTCGGCCGGGTGAGGCCGCTAACCCCCCCTTC
>JBBDTK010000085.1:6289-32408 GCA_040904405.1 Solirubrobacterales bacterium
CCCCCCCCTCCCCCTCCGACAGGACCCGCGGCCGGTGACGCCCCGTCCCGAGTCGTCTTCGTCGGCAAGTTGATCGTCTCCAAGGGCGTAGACCTGCTGCTGGCCGCGTGGCCGCTGGTCAAAGCTGAGCACCCGGAGGCGAAGCTGGAAATCGCCGGCTATGGGGAGTACGAGCGGGGATTGAGACGCCTGCTGGCGGCGCTGGAGCGGGGAGATCTCGACGATGCGCGCGAGGTGGCGCGGCTGGGGTGGGGGCTGGAGGGCGGTTCCGCGGAACCGCTGTCGATTCTGGGTGCGTTGCTCGAGGATCCGCCCGCCGGCTATGCGGACGCTGCGAGGGGGATGGCGGGCTCGGTCGATTTCATCGGGCGGCTCGAGCACGACGAGGTGGCGGAGCTGCTGCCGGGGGCGGAGGCGCTTGTGATGCCGAGCACGTTTCCGGAGGCCTTCGGGATGGTGGCGGCGGAGGCCGCGGCCTCTGGGGTGTTGCCGGTCTCGGCCGGGCACTCGGGGATGCTGGAGGTCTCGCGGCAGCTGGCCGCCGCGCTGCCGCCCGGGGCGGCGGAGCTGGTCTCCTTCGCGGTCGAGGAGGGGGCGGTGGAGGCGATCGCGGCGCGGCTGAACGGCTGGCTGGCGCTGCCCGAAAGTAAGCGCGAAGCGGCTCGCGAGGCGCTGGTCGGGACGGCGCGGCGGCTCTGGAGCTGGGAGGGCGTCGCGCGGGGGGTGCTCGCCGCCGCGCGGGGCGACCTCGACCGTCTGCCGGATGCATAGAATGCGCCCCCGCCGATGCTGGGCCGCCTCCCGATAGCGAAGATGCTCCTCGCCACGCTTGCGCTCACCGCGCTGATCTCCGCGGTGATGCTGCCGATCAACTGGAACGGCCAGGGGGCCTCCAGCGCGGCGCCGAAGATCGACACGCTGCTCGACGTGATGATCGTCCTCTCGGCGTTCGTCTTCGCGCTGGTGATGGTGATGCTCTTCTACGCGCTCTGGCGCTTCAAAGCCAAGCCCGGCGACGAATCCGACGGCGAGCCGATCCACGGCAACACCCGGCTCGAGATCGCCTGGACCCTGATCCCGACGATTATCGTCCTCTTCGGCGCCGGCTACAGCTGGGCGGTGCTGAACGAAATCGAAGATCCGGCCGAGAACCCGATCACGGTCGATGTCTTCTCGCAGCAGTTCGCCTGGAGCTTCGGCTACCCGGGCAAGGACAACGCCTTCTCGGAGGGCGAGCTGCACGTCCCGCTCGGCCGCCAGGTCCACTTCAAGATGCACGCCCTCGACGTGATCCACTCCTTCTGGGTGCCCGAGTGGCGGATCAAGAAAGACAACGTGCCGGGGATCACGACGACCGCGATCGTCACCCCCGACAAGCCCGGCACCTACCAGCTCGTCTGCACCGAGCTCTGCGGCTTCGGCCATGCCTCGATGCGGGCCAAAGTCGTGGTCGAGCCGCCGGCGAAATTCCGCAGATGGGTCGCCGGCCTGAACGAGACGATCCCGCCGCCCTATCTGGAGACGATCCGCCAAGACACCGAATCGGACCCGCAGCCCGTCGGCGCGGGCGGGGCATAATGGGGGAGGCCTGATGGCTGCCGCGATCAAGCAACCGGGATGGATCCGAGGCCTGCTCGGAGCGACCCTCGCCGCCGGCCTCGGCTTTGCCCTCGTCGTCGTGCTGCGCGAGGTCGCCGGGCTGCCCGCCTTCCAGACCGAGCAGACCGGCTACCCGCACGTGGTCGTGCCGCTGGTCACCGCGCCGCTCGGCTTCCTCGCCGGCTTCGGCTGCTTCGACTACTGGCTGCGCTGGGCGGCCGGGATGCCGACGATCCCCGACGACCACTCCCAGCACGGGGCGAAGAGCTGGCCCGACTACTTCCGCTTCAACACCGATCACAAGGTGATCGGCATCCAGTACATCGTCACCACCTTCTTCTTCTTCTTCCTCGGCGGGCTGATGGCGATGCTGATCCGCGCCGAGCTGGCCCAGCCGGGCGCCCAGATCGTCGACGCCTCGACCTTCAACGGGCTCTTCTCGACCCACGCCGTGCTGATGATCTTCGTCTTCGTGATCCCGGTCTTCGCCGGGATCGCCAACTACGTCCTGCCGCTGATGATCGGCGCGCCGGACATGGCCTTCCCGCGCCTCAACGCGCTCAGCTTCTGGATGCTGCCGATCGCCGGGCTGCTCTTCGTCGGCAGCTACCTGGCCCCGGGCGGCGCCTTCGACGCCGGCTGGACCGGCTACGCCCCGCTCGCCACCGGAGCGCCGCTGGGGCAGTCGTTCTTCAACCTCGGGGTGCAGTTCGCCGGCGCCTCTTCGATAGCGACGGCTCTGAACTTCTTAGTGACGATCATCACTATGCGTGCGCCCGGAATGACCTTCTGGCGGATGCCGCTGCTGGTCTGGGCCAACCTCTCGACCTCGCTGCTGGTCGTCGCCGCGACCCCGTTCATCGCCGGCGCCCAGTTCATGATCCTCTTCGACCGCGCGATCGGAACCCAGTTCTTCCAGTTCGCCGGCGGCGGCGACGTGGTCAGCTACCAGCACATCTTCTGGTTCTACTCGCATCCCGCTGTCTACATCATGATGCTGCCCGGGTTCGGGATCATCTCCGAGGTGATCTCGACCCACGCCCGGAAACCGATCTTCGGCTACCGGCTGATGGCGCTCGCCCTGATCGGGATCGTCGTGCTCAGCTACTCGGTCTGGGCCCACCACATGTTCGTCGCCGGGATGTTCAGCTGGCTGCGGGTGCCGATGATGATCACCACGCTGCTGATCGCCGTCCCGACCGGGATCAAGATCTTCTCCTGGCTGGGGACCCTCTACTTCGGCAAGATCCACACCTACTCGACCGCGATGCTGTTCTCGCTCGCCTTCATCGTCACCTTCACGGTCGGCGGGATCAGCGGCGTGATGCTGGGCATGGTGCCGATCGACATCCACGTCTCCGACACCTACTTCATCGTCGCCCACATCCATTTCGTCCTCTTCGGCGGCTCGGTCTTCACGATCTTCGCCGGCATCTACCACTGGTTCCCGAAGATGACGGGGCGGATGTACGACGAGAAACTCGGCCGCGTCCACTTCTGGGGCACCGTCGTCGGCACCTGGGGCACCTTCATCCCGATGCACTGGGTCGGCATGGACGGGATGCCGCGACGGGTCGCCGACTACGCCGAGCAGTTCGGCAACTGGAACCTGATGATCAGCGTCTTCGCCTTCATGCTCGGCGCGGTCCAGCTGGTCTTCCTCTACAACATGGTCGTCAGCTGGAAGTACGGGCCGCGCGCCGGCGACAACCCCTGGCGGGCGAACACGATCGAGTGGCAGGTCTCCTCACCGCCGCCGGTCTTCAACTTCGACGAGATCCCGCGCGTGGTCGGCGGGCCGTACGAGTTCGGCGTGCCCGGCGCCCGCCACGCGATCATGGACAGCGAGGACGCCGAGGCGGCCAGGCCGCAGCCGAGCGTGGTGGGCTCGACGTGAGCGGGGACGAGGCCCAGGGCCGCCCGCTGCTGCTCTTCCTCAACGAGGTGGCGGGGGGGCGCAAGCTGCTGCAGGCGGTGCGCGAGCGGGCCGAGAAGGCCTCGCTGGTCGCCGTCGCGGCGCCGCAGAACCAGCCGGCGGTCGGCCAGCTGATCGACGCCGGCGAGCTGCGCGACGCCGCCCGGGCCCGGGTCGAGGTGACGATGTCGATCCTCGCCGAGTACGGGATCGACTCGGTCGGAGAGGTGATGGACCGCGACCCGGCGCTGGCGCTCGACGATGCGATCCGCGCCCACGACCCCAGCGAGGTGCTGCTCTCCTGCCTGTATGAGACCCGCTTCGGCTTCACCCGCAAGGACCTGGTCGAGTGGGCGCGGAGCCGCTTCGAGCCCGAGGTCGAGGTCACCCACATCCCGGTGCGGATCGAAGACGACTCGATCAGCTGGGAGAAGAGCCACACCCTCGTCGTCGCCACGCAGACGGTCGCCGCTCCGGACCTCGTCAGCAGGCTGAAGCAGCGCGCCGCCGGCCATCCGCACCGCTTCACGATCGTCTGCCCGCGCAGCGAGGACGTCTCCGAGCCCGAGATCGTCCGCGACCTCGCCTCGACCCTGGCCGAGCTCTACCGCGCCGATTGCGACGCGACCGGCCAGCCGATGAGCCCGGACCCCTTCCACGCGGTGCAGAACGCGATCGAGCACTACCGGATCGACGAGGTGCTGATCTCGACCTTCGCCGGCGAGTCCTCGCGCTGGCTCGACGAGGACCTGGTCGGGCGCACCCGCGAGATCACCGAGAAGCCGGTCGAGCACGTCGAGGTCGGCAGGCCCGCGGAGGCTGTCGCCGCCGCCGTCGCCGAGGGAGGGGCGTCCTGATGGAGAGCGCGACTCTCGCCGCCGGCCACGCCCACGGGGAGCACCACGGCCCGCCGGAGGCCAACCAGAGCTCGCGGATCGACCGCCAGACGCTCGGCATCCTGCTCTTCATCGTCTCCGAGGTCATGCTCTTCGGGGCGTTCTTCGCCTCCTACTTCTTCCTCCGCGTCGTCGTCGACCCGCCGAGCTGGCCGCCCGCGGCCTTCGAGCTGCCGGTCGCGGTGGCGGGGATCAACACCGCGATCCTGGTCTCCTCCAGCTTCACCGTCCATTACGCGCTGGAGTCGATCCGCCGCGGCAACCGCGCCGGGCTCAAGCTCGGGCTGGTGCTGACCTGGCTGCTCGGCGCGACCTTCCTCTTCATCCAGCTCAACGAGTACGCGCACATCGGCTTCAGCGCCCGCGACCTCGCCTTCGGCTCGATCTTCTACGGCCTCACCGGCCTCCACGGCGCCCACGTCTTCGTCGGCCTGCTGCTGCTCAGCTTCGCCACGGTCCGCGCCTTCCGCGGCCACTTCGGCCCCAAGGCGGAGGACCACCTCGGCGTCGAGGTCCCCGGCATCTACTGGCACTTCGTAGACGTGATGTGGATCATCGTCTTCGTCAGCGTCTACGTGCTGTAGAAACCGCTCTAGCAAGCGGAATCCTTGGCGAGCGAAGGAGGGCCACCAAGGGGGTCGGCGAGGACCAGCAGGGGAAGCGTTGAAGTAACCCGCCGAGGGACTCGGTAGCATTCCGTCTGCCATGGAGCGTCGGTCCTCAGTTCGGCTTCCTCTGCCAGCCAGCGTAGCGCTGGGTGGCGCTTCGATCCCCGCCTCCGGGGCGATCCCGACTGATCCTCGGGTTGCGGACGCTCTCGCGATGCGCGAAGACTTCTTTGCCCTTGGTGCTGACCTCTGGGCCGCCATCGCAATCGCCGAGGTGGAGCAAGAGGCTGAGCAGGGAAGGCTCTTCGAGTCCGAGTCGGCTTGACGGAGCCAGGCGACGAGATAGAGGGACGCGGAACCTCGCCCCCGACGGACGCTGGCGAGGCCGAGATCGACCCTCGCCTGCTGCAAGCCGCAGTGTTGCGGATGGAGCGGCACGAGTTCAGCGGCCCGCTTCCACCGCCGGAAGTCTTGGCGCGCTACAACGACGCAATGTCGGATGGAGCCGAACGAATCGTCGCTCTCGCGGAGCAGCAAGCTCGGCATCGCCGCAAGATGGAGGCTCGCGGTCAGATCCTCTTGTTCGTCGTCGTCTTGGTCGCTGTCATTGGCGGCATCATCCTGATCGCACTCGGGCAGGATGCTTTCGGGCTGGTTCCGATCATCGGAGCCCTCGGCGGCCTTGGCAGCCTGTTCCTCTACCGCGAATACAAAACGCACCAGCTGACCAAGCAACTCGAAGGCGAGTAGCCCTCCGTTGCCAGCGGCTATCGGGTTTTCCCGTCGCCGCGCTGGCTGATCCGGGGCGACTGCCGTGCGCCAGCGGTGCGCCACTCGTGCGCCAGCCAGATCGGGGACAACCGGATTCAGCCGGACCAGATTTCGCTTGAACAAGCGGAATCCGCATGGCCATGCGGGCGCCGGATAATGTGGATCATCGTCTTCGTCAGCGTCTACGTGCTGTAGAAACCGCTCTAGGTTATTCGCGACCGCCCGAAGCCGGCAGGCCTTCCAGCCCGAGGATACCCGCAGCCGCGCGAGCGGCGAACTCCTCGTCGTGCGGCGCACGCCCCGCAAGGGCGATGACGACGCCCTCCATCGCTCCGAGCCAGGCACTCGCAACCTCTTTCGCGGGCGGCCCCGGTGGAATCGACCCCTCCTTCCGCCCGGCCTCGATCAGCTGAGCGCAGTACGTGACCAAGGTCTTGACCATCCCGTCGATCGTGCGCCCGACCGGGTGGTCCTTGCCGCTGAACTCGATTCGCAGCGTCATCATGGCGCGAGCGATGTCTCGCCGGCAGTAGACAGCGTGGCCGCGCGCAAGCGCGAGCAGGCCCGCGGCCGCGTTGGGCTGCCCCTCGGCCAGCCCACCTACCTCCGGCCACCAGGTCTCATCAACCCACTCCAGTACTGCAAGCGCCAGGTCCTCCTTGCCCTTGAACTGGTGATAGAGGGCACCGCGCGTGTAGCCGGCGTCGCGCGCCACCTCCTCCAGCACGAGGTTGGCGTAGCCGTGGCGGGACAGGCCCCGCGCGGCGGACTCAAGCAAGGCGCTGCGCGAGCGCGCGCTGCGCTCGGCCTGGGTTGCGCGAGGGCGCTTTGCCGCCGCTGGCGTCATAAAGCTCCCCCTTGCAAACCTACATGCATGTATGTATACTACGCGACAGGGAAAAAGGGAGTCCTAGCCAACGGGGCAGGGGCCACGAAGAGAGAGGTATCGGCATGCGTGGAAACCATATCGACGTGCGCAAAAAGCTGATTTCAGTGTTGGCCCTGGCTGCGGTGGTGGCCCTGGGCGTTGCAGGGGTTGCGAGCGCGGTGAAGCTGACCAGCACGACCGTGCGAGCGGGCAACCTGAGTGTCACCTTCGGCGGAGGGATCCACCAGGGGACGTTGCCGAAGCACAAGTTCGCACCGTTTCAACACACGATCTTCGGAAAGATCAAAACCACCGACGGCACTCATCCTTCGGCGTTACGGGAAGTGATCATCGACGTCGACAAGGACGTGAAGATCAACACCAAGGGCTACCCGGTCTGCAAGGCCGGCCAGCTCGAGGCGCGGGACACCAAGGCGGCCAAGCGTGTGTGCGGCAAGACGATCATCGGCAAGGGCAAGGCGACCGCCGAGATCGCCTTCCCCGAACAGGCGCCTATCAAGGTGCTCAGCCCGCTTCTCGTCTTCAACGGAGGCGGCAACGGACGCCGTACGAAGCTGTTGATCCACACGTTCCTCACCGTGCCGGTGCCGGCGGCGATCGTGACGGCGGTGACGATCCAGACGAGGGGCACCGGCGTGCACGCGATCGCGAAGATCCCGGTGATCGCCGGTGGCAGCGGCTCGGCGCTCGACTTCAAGTTCACGCTGGGGAAGACCTACCGCCACAAGCGCAGGAAGGTCGGCTACTTCGAAGCCAGGTGCCCGGACGGCGTCTTCAGGGTGCGCAGCCGAAAGGCGCTCTTCAAGAACGAAGCCGGGACGCCGGGCGTCGCTGCCCAGACCGTGCTCAAAGGCGGCCTCGGCCTGCCCTGCAAGGGGAGGGGATAAACAGCCAACGACTTCGATGCCCGGCGTAACATTGTCGGCATCGGGGAAGATCCCCCGCCACCTCATCCCGGGATGACGGCGGAGGAGCCCAAACGAGGCGGCCCGGGATCTCCTTTTCTCGGGCCGCCTCGCATTACCTCTCGCCCGCCCTCAACTGAAGCGATGAACACCCGTCAAGCCCGGTCTGTGACCGCCAAAACGGAGTGGGAGCCCGATGAGTGTTCTGGACCGCTTCTGGTTCGTCAGCGAGGCGCCGGGCTTTCGCGCCGTGTCGCTGGCCCAGGCCCCCGCTGCCTTCCGGCGGCGAGGCGTGTTCATTCCCGAGCGTTCCCTGCACCGCGTCTGAGGCCGGCGCATCGGACAGTCATCCCCAGCCGGCGATGCCGCGGCCGAGCCAGTGGCCGAGGGCGATCGCGGCGAAGCCGGCGAGCATGGAGAGGGCGATGTTCAGCCAGACGAGGCGGGTGTGGCCGGCCTCGGCGAGGCGGTGGGAGTCGAGCATCCAGGTCGAGAAGGTGGTGAGGGAGCCGAGCCCGCCGCCAGCGAGGATCGCCAGGGCCTCGCCGCCGAGCGCCGCCCCGGCGACCAGGCCGAGCGTCAGGGTGCCGCCGACGTTGACGGCGAGGATTCCGAGCGGGAAGGGGTGGTCGGCCCGGGCGCTGACGGCGGCGTCGATGACAAAGCGGGCGGTGGCGGCGGCGCCGCCGAGCAAGGCGACGGCCACCCAGGCGGGGGCGCTCACCGAGCCGGCTCCGGGCGGCGCTCCAGTGCGATGCCGAGGCGGACGAAGAGGAAGCCGGCGGCGATGGTCGCGCCGGTGTAGGCCGCGGCGAGCGCCAGGCGCCCGGCCCCGACCATCTCGAACAGCTCGAGCTGTAGGGTCGAGAAGGTGGTCAGCGTGCCGCAGATCCCGGTGGTGAGGAACGGGTGGGCGAGGCTGTCCTCGGGGTGGTCGCGCAGTCGGGCGAAGAAGTAGCCGAGCAGCAGCGCCCCGAGCATGTTGACTCCGAAGGTGGTCCAGGGCCAAGCGGCGGGGCCGTGAGGCCCGGACACGGCCAACCCGACTCGCGCCAGGGCGCCGAACACGCCGCCCGCGTAGATCGCGGCAAGTTGGCGTAGGTCGAACTGAGCTCTTCGCACCGGCACGGGCCTCCTGTCAGCGTCGCTGGACGGGGTAGAGGCCATCAGCGGCCCGCGGCCGCGGTTATGAAGGAGCGAGCCCCATCGCTCGGCGGAGGATTCTAGAGGTCTGAGATCGAGGCGCGCCGCGCCGGGACCTCGACCCGCCGAGGGACTCGGCAGCATTCACCCTCGACTGGGTCGAGTCAGATTCTTATGCGTTAACAGGGGGAGTTGATCAGCAGTTGAATGCTAATATCTGCCCCTCATGCTCAGCGAGGCACAGATCCACCGTTTCAACCCATGGTGGCGGGGCGGCGCGTGGGAGGACGCGGACATCCACCTTCGCCGCTTGGCCGGCAGCCCCGTGCGGCTGGCGACTCCTCAGGCCGACGAGATCGAGCTCGATACGGCCGCGATCCACGTTCTCCGCGGTCCCCGCCAGTCAGGCAAGTCGACGGATCTGAAACTTCTGGCTCGACGTGCCCTGGGGGCGGGCCTGGGACAGCGGGGGGTCGTCTATCTCTCGCTCGACCTGCTGGAGGATCAGCCGGCCGCCGCCCTGGTCGAGTCCGTCAACCGCGCGCTCGAGATGGCCGGCCCCCACCGGGGACCGCGGTTGATCCTGCTCGACGAGGTGACCGCCACGGGGCGCTGGCAGACCGCCCTCAAGGTTCTCTGGGACGAAGGCCGCATCGACCGTGACGTCGTCGTCTGCACGGGCTCCTCCGCGGCTGACCTGGCCCAAGGGGCAGCCGAGCGGCTGCCGGGCCGGCGCGGCGCCGGGCGCGATCTCCTCGTCCTGCCGCAGGATTTCGCCTCATTCGCGCAGGCGCTGGACGGGGCGATCCCGCCCGGCCCTGGCCTGACCGTCGCCGAGGTTCTCCGCGGTGAGGGAAAAGAGGCGCTGGCCGCTGCGCGCATTCATCTGCCCGCGCTGCGGCGCGCCCTCGAGCGCTACCTGTTGTTCGGCGGCCTGCCCGCCGCCGTCGCCGAGGCCGCCTCCGGGCGCCCCGAGCCGAGTGAGGACACGCAACGCGTGCTCTGGGACTCGCTTGTCAAGGAGGCGCAGAAGCGCGGCGCCTCGATCCCCGCCACCCAGGCCCTGCTGGAGCGGCTGATGCGCTCGCTCGGCTCGAAGCTCAGCTGGTCGAGGCTGGCGCGCGAGATGGACGTGCCGCTGGGCCGGCCGCGCCGTCGTGCCGCCGGCAGCCACGCCGACCCCCGGACCGTGCAGAGCTATGTCGAGCTGCTCGCGGTCAACTACTTCGCGCTGGTCCTCTACTTCTGGAAGCAGGACTCGGGCAGTGGCGACGTCGCCAAGGACAAGAAGGTCTACTTCGGCGACCCGTTGCTGCAGACGATCGTGGCCAACCGGGTGGGCCTGCCGCGCGATCGCCATGCGGAGCTGGAGAATGCCCTCGCCCTGGCGCTCTACCGCCGCTACGAGCCGCGCGAGCGCCGCGCCGAGAACATGCTCGCGCCGGAGCGGCTGCACGTCTGGGGGACCCGTCGCGGCGGCGAGGTCGATTTCGTCTGCGGTCCGCGCGACGCGATCGACGCGGTCGAGGTGGCCGATTGGGCCTCGCTCGACCGCCGCAAGGCGACCGCCCCGGCCCGGGCCCTGCCAGGGCGCCCCGCGCTGGTCGCGACTCGCGAGGAGCTCGAGTTCGGCCGCTCGGCGAATCTCGTCCCCGCTGCCCTGCTCCTCTGGGCGCTCTCCGGCTGAGCAGTCGCAATGTTTACGATGCAACAACAGAGCAAGCCATGCAGATCTTCGCGATCTGCTGCGTGAACCCGCAGCGAGGCCTCGCCCCCCACAGCAGCTTGACGCCGGCGAACAGGCGCTCGTCGATCGCCTCGAGCACCGCTTGTGCGATCTCGGGGTCGCCGTCGATATCGAGGCGCGCCTGCTCGCCGAGGTCTTCAACGGCGAGCCGTAGAGCCGGTCAGCGGGCTCTGGACAGCGCGGGGGCCGGGTCGCGGTCTGGCGAGGTGGAGTCTGCAGCCCCCGCGGTCGCGCCCCGCGGCTCGAGCCGGCCCGCCGTTGCCACGGTCCAGAGCATCGCCAGCCAGGTGGTGGTGGCGAGGGCGACGTGGAGCCAGACCAGCTCGCTGGGCAGCTCCAGAGCCCACTGGACGCCGCCGAGGGCGCCCTGCAGGCCGAGCAGGGCGATCATCGCGGTGAGGGGGCGCAGCGCGCGCCCGTCGCCGCCGGGGCGGCGCAGGAGCAGCCAGACGGCGATCGCGGCGAGGCCGAAGACGGCGGCGAGCGCCGAGTGGCGCTGCACCATCCACTCCAGCGTGCCGGCGCGGGCGAACTCGAAGCGGTGGACGAGCTCGCCCTCGTGGGCGCCGGCGTGGGGGCCGGAGCCGGTGGCGATCGTGCCGGCGAGGATCGTCAGCTGGCCGAGCGGGATCAGGGCGCGGACCGCCCAGACGCCGAGCCGGTCGCTCGAGAAGCGGCGCTCGCCGGGCTCATACCGGGCGCACCAGGCGAGCGCGAAGGCGGCGTCGAGCAGCAGCATCGAGAGGATGAAGTGCCCCATCACCAGGCCCGGCGCCAGGTGGTACTTGACCACGAAGGCGCCGAGGATCGCCTGGCAGACGACGCCGAGCGGCAGCAGCGCGCCGAAGAAGGCGAGGTGCCAGCGGAACGGCGTCCGGAACCAGGCGAGGGCGCTGGCGGCGATCACCGCGAGGCCGACGAAGCCGGTCAGCAGCCGGTTGCCGTACTCGATCACCGCGTGCGTCTCCAGCGGCGGCACCGTGCCGCCGTAGCATTTGGGCCAGTCCGGGCAGCCGAGCCCGGAGCCGGTGAGGCGGACGGCGGCGCCGGTCAGGACGATCAGGGCGAGGGCGGCCAGGGCCACCGCGGCGACCTGGGCGTAGCGGCGAGGGGAGATCTCGAGCCGGTCTCTGAGGCGGGCGCCCATCGTCCTGATGATGTCAGCGGCCGCGGGCCGCCCTGGGGCTCAGCTGCCGTTGGCTTTCGAGCCGCCGCCGGTGCTCTCGAGCAGGTACTGGACCAGGTCCTGGAGTTCCTTCGGCGTCAGCGCCTGCTCGTAGTTGGCCGGCATCACGTTCGCCGGGAAGCCTTTGGTGAGCCCCGCGTTCGGGTCGACGATCGACTGCTCGACCATCGTCGCGCTCTGACCGGGCAGGACCTGGTCGAGGTCGGGGCCGGTGACGCCGCCCGAGTTGGCCTCGGCCAGCGTGTGGCAGCCGCCGCAGCCGTTGCCGGCGAAGACTTGCGCACCCGGGCCGCCCGGCACCCGCGGCGGCGCCGCGCCCGGCGCCCCGGCGTACATGCCGACGTAGGCGGCGACGTCGCGCAGGTCCTGCCCGGTGACGATCATCGCCGGCATCGAGGCGGCCGGGTTGTCGGTCATCGGCCGCGGGTACTCGACCTGCGCCGCGACGATCCCCTCGATCGTGGAGTCGTTCTGGCCGACCGCGCGGGCGGCGGCGAAAGCGGCGTCGAGGTCGGGCCCGATCTGGGCCGTGGTCCCCGCCTCGGCCATCGCGTGGCAGGTGCCGCACTTCTGCACGAAGAGTTCGCGGCCGCGCTGCTCGTCGGCGCTGCTCGTGCCGCAGCCCGAGGCGACGAGGAGCGCCGCCGCGAGGGCGGTGAGGGCGAAGAGCGGCCTGATCGGGTTGCTTGGCGTGGGCATCGTCGTACGGCGCTGAGCGCGCCGGAGTCTATACGTCGAGGCCGCCCGAAACGCGCCTTGCGCGACGCTGCCGGTGGGGTAGGCTTGAGGCGATTCTCACTAGCTCGTGAGCACTACGGAGGGGAGCGGAATGCAGGTAAGGGATGGGATGTCGGAGGTCGTTCTGACGGTGGGCCCATCGCACACCCTGCGCGAGGCCGCGGAGATGATGGTCGAGAAGGGAACCGGCGCGGCGCTGGTCGCCGACGACGAGTTGCCGGTCCTCTGCATCGTCACCGAGCGCGACATCCTCAACTCGCTCGGCCACGGCCAGGACCCCGCCGCCGAGACGGTCTCCGACCACATGAGCGAGGGCGTCGTCGCCGCCTCGCCCGAGTGGAGCCTCGAGCACGCCGCCTCGGAGATGTCGACGCGGGGGATCCGCCACCTGGTCGTCTTCGACGGGGGCGAGCTGGTCGGGATCCTCTCGATCCGCGACATCGTCAGATGCTGGACGTCCACCGGAGCGACCTCGGGCATGAAGCCCTGAGACCGCCGCATCTCGGGGTCTCAGAGCTTCAGGGGGATGGGAATTTGATTCTCTCCACGGGCAGCACGGCGCCGCGAGTCCGCTGCTTGCGCGGCAGGCGGAAGTAGTCGCGGACGGCGCCTTTCACCATCGCGCGCAGGGCGAAGAGCAGGACGACGATCGCGAACAGCGACCAGACCCAGCCGCGGAACATGAAGCCCTGGGCGAAGATCCCGCAGACCGCGACGGCGGCGGAGAAGGCGAAGACGAGGGGCGCCCAGGAGGGTCGCGAGCGGTAGACCAGCTCCCCCGGCTCGACGATCTCGCGTGGCTCGCTCATGAGGCGATGTAGAGCATCGCGGCGAGGAAGCAGAGCGCGAAGACGCTCGCGGCGATGCCGCCGGCGAGCAGCCCGGCGCCGATCTCCTTGCGTGCGGTCTCGCGGTCCACGGCCGGATTTCTACTAGACGAGGCGGTCGAGCGGCATCGCCAGGAAGAGCAGCGCCAGGTAGGCGAGCGAGAAGAGGTAGGTGCGCAGCGCCCAGCGACGGTCGCCGCTGCGCAGCAGCCGCAGCGCGAAGTAGATGAAGGCGCCGCCGAGGGTCATCGAGGCGATCAGGTACTCGATCCCGAAGGCGCCGGCGCAGAAGGGCAGCTGGGTGACCGCGTAGAGCAGGATCGTGTAGAGGAGGATCTGGCGCCGGGTCTCGGCCTCGCCGCGGACGACCGGCATCATCGGCACACCGGCCTTCGCGTACTCGTCCTTCATCAGTAGCGAGAGCGCCCAGAAGTGGGGCGGGGTCCAGAAGAAGACGATCGCGAAGAGGTAGAAGGCGGTGCCGCTGAGCCCGCCGGTGACGGCCGCCCAGGCGACCAGCGGCGGGACCGCGCCGGCGGCGCCGCCGATGACGATGTTCTGCGGGGTGGCCCGCTTGAGCCAGAGGGTGTAGACGAAGACGTAGCCGAGCAGGCCGGAGAGCGAGAGCGTCGCCGCCAGCGGGTTGACGGCGAGCGAGAGCAGCAGGAAGGAGGAGAGGCCGAGCAGCGACCCGAAGGCGATCGCCGCCCGCGGCGAGATCCTGCCGGCGGCGACCGGCCGCGAGGCGGTGCGGGCCATCGTGCGGTCGATGTCGCGGTCGATCGCGTGGTTGATCGCGCCGGCGCCGCCGGCCGAGAGGGCGCCGCCGAGGCAGGTCAGCAGGATCAGGCCGAGCGAGGGGTCGCCGGCGACGAACATCGTCGTCACCGTGGTGAAGAGCAGCAGCGACTGCACCTTCGGCTTGGTCAGGGTGAGCAGGTCGCGGCCGAGCGAGGGGGTGGCGACCCGCGGGATCGCGGCCGCATCGGCGCCGCTCATCGGTGGGGACACCGGCCTCAGGCTACCGGCTGCGACTCGCGCGCCGGTCGCTCCGCGCGGCCGCCGCGGTGGGCGATCGCGTCGCGGATGTCGCGCATCGGGCGGGCGCTGCGCACGTCGGGCGGCAGGTCGAAGTTGTGCGGCTCCGGGGGCGAGAGCGCGAACCACTCGAGCGAGTCGCCGCGCCAGGGGTCGTGGCCGGCCTCGGCGCCGCCCTCGCGGCTGAGCAGGGCGTTCGCCAGCGTCATCGCGATCCCGGCCGCCAGCACCAGAGCGCCGATCGAGGCGATCAGGTTGTAGACGGTGACCCCGGTCCCGTCGAAGAACTTGTAGGCGTCGACCACCTGGCCCTCGAGGCCGCCGGCGAGGAAGAGCGGCACGAAGGCGAGCAGGGTGCCCAGCAGCATCGTCCAGAAGGAGATCCGCGCCAGGCTCTCGCCCATCGTGCGGCCGGTCATCTTCGGGAACCACCAGTGCAGCGCCGCGAAGCCGCCGAAGACGGCGCCGCCGATCAGCGCGAAGTGGGTGGCGGCGGTGCTGTCGACGGTGTGCTGCAGGCGCCAGCCCGCCGCGATCAACGAGTGCGAGAGCTCGGCGGCGAGCCCGACCGCGATCGTCGCCAGGGCGCCGGCGGCGAAGAGCAGCGGCGCCCGCATCGCCACCGTGCCGCCGAGCAGGGTGGCGATCAGGTTGAAGAGGACGAGGCCGAAGGGGACGATCAGGGCCAACGACATCGTCATCGCGAAGTACATCCAGCCGATCCCGATCGGCGCGGTCAGCATGTTCTGCATCCAGGCCAGGGTGCCGATCGCGGCGATCGCGACCAGCGAGCCGATCGTGGCGCCGCGGTTGAAGAGCGGCTTGCGGGCCAGCGCCGGCACGATTTCGGCGATCGCGCCGAGGGCGAAGATCAGGACCAGCATGTAGGAGCCGGTGTAGAAGATCCAGCTCAGGTGCTGCCAGAGCAGCGGCGAGCCGCCGGCGTCGCCGGCGAAGAAGATTCCGTCCAGGTTGCGGTCGATCAGCAGCATCGTCAGCGCCGCCAGCAGCACCGGCCCGATCGCCAGCAGCAGCCAGGAGCAGATCGCCGCCGCCCAGGAGAAGACGGGCAGCCGGCGCCAGGCCATGCCGGGAGCGCGCCGGCGGCGCAGCGTGGCGACCAGGTCGATCGCGATCAGGACGAAGCCGAGCGTGGCCAGCCCGGTCGCGGCGGCCCAGGCGTCGACCCCGTTGTCGGGCAGGAAGGCGAGCCCGGAGAGCGGCGCCAGCGGGTTGATCCCCGCCTCCGAGGGGGTGTAGAGGAAGCCGGCGTAGAGCACCGTGGCGCCGGCGACGTAGAGCCAGACGCCGAGCTGCCCGAGCCGCGGCAGCGCGGATCCGCGGGCGCCGATCTGCAGTGGCGCCACGTAGTAGAAGAAGCCGAGCGCGAGCGGGACCGCGAAGAGGAAGACCGCCGTCGTCCCGTAGAGCGAGAGCAGGCGGTTGAAGGTGACCGGGTCGAGGAAGGTGTTCTCGGGAATCGCCAGCTGCAGCCGCATCAGCAGCAGCTCGACCAGGGCGATGAAGAGGAAGCCGAGCGCGCCGGCGATCAGGACGCGGCCGAGGTCCTTGTGGTCGGCGCTGGTCGCTATCTCCACCCAGCGGGGGCGGCGCGCGGGGAACCCGTCGACGACGACCTCGGGGCTGCGGCGGAGCGCGCTCATGGGGTCTCCCCGCTTTCGATCAGCTCGACGACGCGGTCCTGGGCGGCCTGGATCCCCTGCTTCTCGTCCTCGACGAAGGACTCGTAGCGCTGCGGCGAGACGACCCGGACCTCGGTTGCCATCGCCGCGTAGGCCTGGCCGGAGAGGGTCGCCGAGTTGCCCCCGTAGACGCCCTTCTCGTCGGCGCGGAAGACGACCCGGTTGGTCTTGCCGGGGACGGCGTCGCGCTTGCCCGCCAGCGCCGGCACGTCCCAGGTGTGGACGACGTCGGTCGAGACCAGGTCGAGCTCGACCGTGGTTCCGACCGGGACGACCAGCTTGTAGTAGGAGAAGGCTTCGTTGGGGTAGTCGTAGCGCCAGATCCACTGCTGCCCGGTGGCGGTTATCCGCAGCGGCTCGGAGGCCGACGCGGTCTCGAGCCCGCCGGCGACGGTCGCCGGGGTCTCGCGCGCCTTCTCGGTGAAGACGACGCTGAGCACGAAGAGGGTGGCGGCGAAGGCGGTCAGCGCCGCCCCGACCTGGAACTGGACCCGGCGGCCGCCGCTGACCTGGCGTGGCTCGGCGCCGCGCTCGGCGCGGTAGCGGCGCAGCGCGTAGAGCAGGCCGCCGACGACCGCGACCACGACGATTGCGGCGGCGAGGAAGCCGATCCACAGCAGAGTGTCGATCTGGTCGGTGCCAGGAGAGTGGGGCGCCAAAGCGCGGTCATTCTAATCACGCAAGGCGGCTCCCCGCCGCCCGCGCGTTCGCGTTCGGGCTCGCTCGGCGCTCGTATACTCGCCGCCCTGATGCCGAGACGATCTGGTCCATCTCCGGCGCTGCGCAAAACCGTGCGCGCCGGGGCGGCCGGGGCGATCGCGGCGGCGATCGCGGTGCCGCTGCTGCGCCGCCGGGCGCGGGTGCCGGCGCCGGTGACCGTCGCCGCCTGCGCCGCCGGCCCGCTGGCGCTCGCGGTCCTGCACCCGCGCTCGGGCAAGCGCGACGTCGGCCTCTTCGCGCTGCAGATGTGGGCCTTCACGATGGCCCACGAGCTCCCCTACGACGATCCGCAGCGGCTGCGACGCCGCCTCCGCACCGGCTACCCGATCGCGATCGACCGCGTGCTCGGCTTCGGCAAGCTGCCCAACGTGCGGTTGCAGCGCGGCCTCGCCCGGCTGCCCCGCGTCGGCGGCCTCAACCGCTTCCTCACCTGGGTCCACTGGCTCTGGTTCCTCGAGCCCTACCTGGTGCTGCTCTACATCCTGCTTCGCCACCCCGAGCGCTTCCCGCGCGCCGCCCGCCAGATGGCCGCCGTCTTCGACCTCGGCTGCGCCGTCTACTTCGCCGCGCCGACCGCGCCGCCCTGGTGGTCCTCCGAGCAGGGGCTGACCGGGGAAGAGGTGCGACGGGTCATGGTCGAGGTCGGCGAGGAGACCTGGGGCCGAGCCTGGCCGGCCATGTACGGGGCGCTGGGGGGCAACCCGTGGGCGGCGATGCCCTCGCTGCACTTCGCCACCGCCTCGATTGCGGCGATCTCGCTCTCCGAGGCCGGGCGGGCGCCCGGCGCGGTCGGCTGGGGATACGCGGTCACGCTCGGCTTCGCCCTGGTCTACCTCGGCGAGCACTACGTCACCGACCTCGCCGCCGGGGCCGCGCTGGTCGCCCTGGTGCGGCGCGGCGAGCCGCTGGCCGAGCCGCTCGTGCACGGCGTCACCGCCGGGCTGCGACGCCTGGAGCGGGTGGCCGGCGGATAGATCATCTAGGTTCTCGGGAGTGTCGACTCCCGAGTCTCGCCAGGACGTGGCGGAGGGCAACGGCGGCTACCAGCTGCCGCTGATCACACCCCGGCGCGTCGTGCAGACAGTGCTCCTGGTCCTGATCCTCCTGCTCGGGATCTACATCCTCTTCCCGGAGCTGGTCGGGCTCGGCGGCTCGTTGAGCAAGCTGGGCGAAGCCGACGGCGCCTGGGTCGCGGTCGCGGTCGGCTTCAACGTGCTCGCGGTCGCCACCTACATCGCCCTCTTCAAGGCGGTCGTCGGCGGCGAGGCGCTGCGGCTCGAGTGGCGCGAGACCTATGAGATCAACATGGCCGGCGTGGCGGCGACGCGCCTGTTCTCGACCGGCGGCGCCGGCGGGATCGCGCTCACCTACTGGGCGCTGCGCAAGGCGGGCATGGATCGCCACGACGTCGCCCGCCGCATGGTCGCCTTCCTCTCCCTGCAGTACGCCTTCTACCCGCTGGCGCTGATCGTCTGCGGGGTCCTGCTGCGCACCGGGGTGCTGCCCGGCAAGGACTCGGTCGAGCTGACGATCATCCCCGCGGCGATCGCCGGGGTCGGCCTGCTGCTCGGCCTGCTCGTCGCCCTGCTGCCGGCCGATCTCGGCAGGCGGGCGGCGCGGCACGCGCGCGGCGAGCGCGGGCGGCAGATCGCCTACTACCTCGGCCGTGTGCCGGCGACCGCGGGCGAGGGCCTGCGCTTCGCCGCCCGGCTCGTCGTCAATCCCTCGCGCGGCGGCCTCGCCGTGCTCGGAGCGGCCGGCTTCTGGGCCGCGAACATCGGCATCCTCTGGGCCTCCTTCCGCGCCTTCGGCGTCCACGTGCCGCTGGCGGTCGTCGTGCAGGGCTTCTTCCTCGGCATGGTCGCCAACCTCTTCCCGCTGGCCCCGGGCGGGGTCGGCGCGGTCGACGCCGGCATGATCGGCGCCTTCGTCCTCTTCGGCGTCCCCGAGGAGACCGTCTTCCCGGCGGTCCTGATCTACCGCCTGGTCGCCTTCTGGCTGCCGATCCCGCCCGGGATCGTCGCCTTCTTCCAGCTGCGCTCGCGGGTCGCGCACTGGGAAGCGGAGGGCCTGCCGGTCGATCGGCGGGGCCCGCCGGAGCCGCAGCCGACGCCGGTCGGCGGCGGCGGGAGCGGTTGACGCGCTCGTTACTATAAAAAGTGAAGTAATGGAGACCCGATTAGATGGTTGATTCCACGACCGCGTGCGACTGGGGCGCGTCATCCGGGCGTGCGGGGTCGTGGAATCAACCATCTAGACTGGCGGCAGCGATGGCAGAGAGGCAGAAAGTCGAGAACACGATCGTCGTCGGCGGCGGCCCCGCCGGCTACACCGCCGCCCTGTACACGGCCCGCGCCAATCTCGAGCCGCTCGTCTTCGAGGGCTTCCAGTGGGGCGGCCAGCTGCAGAACACGACCGACGTCGAGAACTACCCCGGCTACCCCGAGGGGATCATGGGGCCGGAGATGATGAGCCAGTTCCGCGCCCAGGCGGAGCGCTTCGGCACCCGCTTCGTCAGCGACGACGTCGACCGGGTCGAGCTCGGCGACGGCGGCGTGCAGAAGGTCTACCTCGGCGAGGAGGAGCACCTGGCGCGGACGGTGATCCTGGCGATGGGGGCGGAGCCGCGCCGGCTCGGCGTCCCCGGCGAGCTCGAGCTGAGCGGCCTCGGCGTCTCCACCTGCGGCGTCTGCGACGGCGCCTTCTTCAAAGGCAAGAAGGTGATCGTGATCGGCGGCGGCGACTCGGCGATGGAGGACGCGATCTTCGTCTCCAAGTTCGCCGACGAGCTCACCGTGGTCAACCGCCGCGACGAGTTCCGCGCCTCGAAGATCATGCAGGAGCGGGCCCGTGAGCAGGGCAACATCGAGTTCAAGACGCCGTTCGTGCCCGAGCAGTTCGTCGTCGGCGGCGACGGCAAGCTCGGCCAGGTCAGGCTGCGCAACGCGGAGACCGGCGAGAGCGAGGACTTCGCCACCGAAGGAGCCTTCGTCGCGATCGGCCACATCCCCAAATCGGAGATCGTCGCCGGCCAGGTCGAGACCGACGAGGACGGCTACATCCGCACCGAGCCCGGCTCGACCAGGACCAACCTGGGCGGGGTCTTCGCCGTCGGCGACGTCGTCGACCGCACCTACCGCCAGGCGGTCACCGCCGCCGGCACCGGCTGCATGGGCGCCCTCGACGCCGAGTGGTACCTGCGCGACACGCCGCCCTCGCCCGAGGCGCACTGGCAGCGCGGCGGCGAGCCCACCGAGATCGCCCCCAAGCCCGCCTGACCGGCGCATATCGGCGTCCTCGTCAGTCGACGAGTTTCTGAACTACGAACGTGCGGTTGCCGCGTGGCGTCTCGACCTCGACCGCCTGGCCCACCTCGGCGTCGCGCAGCGCTTCGCCGATCGGCGACTCGGCCGAGAGCCGGCCCGCGGCGAGGTCGGCCTCGGTGGAGCCGACCAGGGTCCAGGTGTTGACCTCGCCCTTCTGCTCGTCGAGGACCTCGGCGGTGCTGCCGAAGCCGAAGCTGTCGCCGCCGCCGTCGGACTCGACCACGACCGCCTTGCGCAGCCGTTCCCGCAGCCGCTTGATCCGCGTCTCCAGGTGCGCCTGGTCCTCCTTGGCGATGTGGTAGTCGGCGTTCTCCTTGAGGTCACCGAGCTCGCGCGCGACCTTGATCCGCGCCGCCATCTCGGTCCGCGCCGGCCCTTCCAGTTGCTCGATCTCCTCGCGCAGGGCCTCGACTCCCTCCGCCGTGATCGGCTCTCCGCGTCCCTCGCTCGCCATCCGCTCACCATTGCAGATGACGGTCGACCGCCGGCGCCCGAGCCGGTCAGAGGGTCGCGATCAGCAGCGCGCCAAGGGTGGCGATCAGCGAGATGATCAGGCTGCCGAGGAGCTTGACCAGCGTTCTTTGGAACGCGCGCATATCGGCTTGGATCTGGCGGTTATCGTCGTGCAACACGCCGATCGCTTCCCAGGTTCTGGCGAAGTGCTCGCTCGACTGCGAGCGGAGCCGAGCTTCGAGCCCGGCCATCTCCCTGCGTAGTCCGTTCGCGCTGACCTGGATCTCCCCGCGCAGGCTGCTGGCGCTGCCCTGTATCTCCCCGTGCAGGCTTTGGGCGGTCCCCTGTATCTCCTCGCGCAGATCTTTCACGCTGCCCTGGATCTCCTCGCGCAGGCTTTGGGCGCTGCCCTGTATCTCCCCGTGCAGGCCCTGGGCGGTCTCCTGGATCTCCCCGCGCAGGCTGCTGGCGCTGACCTGGATCTCCCCGCGCAGATCCTTTGCGCTGGCCTGCATCTCTTCACGCAGACCCGTCGCGCTGGCCTGAATCTCCCCGCGCAGCTCTTTGACGTTTGCCTTGATCTCGGCTTCGACCCCGTCGAAGCGCTCGTCCATCCGGTGGGATAGATCGTCGAGGTGGTCGTCCGTCCAGTCCTGTCTCATCGCCTTGATCGCCTCCATGGAAACAGCGTAGGGAGATCTTTCGCGCGTGTGTGCAACAGAAGTGTAACTCTTTGTCTTGGCAGACGAATGTCCGAGGGGAGCGGCGAGCTGGTTCCGGCTCAGTCGCTGCTGAGCGGCGTGCGCGGGGTGACGATCGGGAAGCCGGGGTCGGGATCCTCGAGCAGGCCGAGGAGTTGGCCGAGCTTCTCGCCGTCGCCCTCGACCCGCAGGCGGCCCGCTTCGGCCAGGGCGACCGCAGACTCGGGGTCGAGCAGCATCCGGTTCAGCGCCTCGCGGTCGATCCGCAGGGTCGCGTCGGCCTCCTCGCCGTGGCTGCCCGGGCGGTGGCGCAGGACCCCGTTGCGGACCGCGATCGCGTGCTCGGAATCGGGCTCGGAGATCGCCCACTGGATCTTCAGGTCGACCTCCCAGGCGCGCGGGCCGTCGAGCCGGATCGCCATCGCGTCGAGCAGCTGCGAGACCGAGAGGCCGGCGACGATGTCGGGGGGCGCCTTGGCGGTGAGCGTCTCCGCGACGCCGTTTCGCAGCTCGCCGGCGCCGGCGAGGAAGAAGTTGCGCCAGGTCGCGTTCTCGGCTCCGTAGCCGAGCTGCTCGAGCGCGTCCGCCTGCAGCTCACGCGCCTCGCGGTTCTCCGGCTCGGCGAAGACCAGCTGGTCGACCAGCTCGGCCACCCAGCGGTAATCGCCGCCCGCGAACGCCTCGCGGGCCTTCGCCAGCACCGCCTCGGCGCCGCCGATCGCCTCGACGTAGCGGCGCGCCCGCTCGACCGGCGGGTGCTGCCAGAGGTGGGCGGGGTTGCCGTCGAACCAGCCCATGTAGCGCTGATAGATCGCCTTCACGTTATGGCTGACCGAGCCGTAGTACTCGCGGCAGTGCCACTCGGCGGCGAGGCTGGGCGGCAGCTCGATCAGCTCGGCGATCTCGGCCGGAGGATGGCCGCGGTTGAGCAGGCGCAGGGTCTGATCGTGCAGGTAGGCGTAGAGGTCGCGCTGCTTGGCGAGGAACTCGACCACCCGCGCGCGGCCCCAGCAGGGCCAGTGGTGCCCGGCGAAGAGCACCTCCGCGTCGGCGCCGAAGAGCTCGATCGCCTGGTCGAGGTAGCGAGCCCAGATCCGCGGGTCGCGGACCAGCGCGCCGCGCAGCGTGAGCAGGTTGTGCATCGCGTGGGCGGCGTTGTCGGCGATGCAGAGGGCATGCCGGTCGGGCAGGTGGAAGTTCATCTCGGCCGGGGCCTCGGCGCCGGGGGTGAGCTGGAAGACCATGCGCACGCCGTCGACCGTCAGCTCCTGCCCGGTCCGCTCGATCTCGACGGTCGGCGGGACCAGCGAGACGGTGCCGACAGAGTTCGTCTGCCCGAGCCCGGCGCCGATCTGGCCGTCGGGCCCCCGCTCCAGCAGGGCGCCGAACATGTAGCCGGCCCGCCTGCCCATCGCCATCCCGGCGAAGACGTTCTCGCTGACGGCGTGGTGGAGGAACCCGGCCGGGGCGAGAATCGGGATCTCGCCGGCCTCGACCTGCTCCTCGCTGAGGACACCGCGGGCGCCGCCGAAGTGGTCGACGTGGCTGTGGGTGTAGAGGAGGCCGGTGAGCGGGCGATCGCCCCGGTGCTCGCGGTAGAGGGCCAGCGCCGCCGCCGCGCACTCAGTCGAGACCAGCGGGTCGACGACGACGATTCCCTCCTCGCCCTCGATCACGTGCATGTTCGAGACATCGAATCCACGTAGCTGGTAGAGGCCCGGCGCCAGCTCGAAGAGGCCGGCGATCCGGCCCAGCTTGCCCTGCCGCCAGAGGCTCGGGTGGGCGGTGTCGGGCGGCTCCCCCTCGAGGAACTCGTAGGACTCGAGCTCCCAGGCGGCGCTCCCGTCGGCAGCCTCGACCCGAGCCGGTTGCAGCTCGGCGACCAGGCCGCGCCTGGCGTCCTCGAAGTCACGCCCGTCTTCGGCCGGCAGCGAGTCGCGGGCGGCGCGGTTGCGCGCCGCGGTGCGCTCGCTCGCCGGTTTGCTCCGTTGCCCCATCGCGGCCGCAGTCTCTCACCCGGTGGCCAGGGCCGGCGCCGGGCGGTAGGCGTCGCCGTGGCGCTCGCGCAGCTGCGCCAGCAGGGCGCCGGCGCGAGCGCGGCCGATCGCCTCGGTCAGCTCCAGCGGCCCGCGGGGCCAGTTGAAGCCGAGCCGCATCGCGGTGTCCATGTCGGCCGGGGAGCCGATCTTCTCTTCGAGCGCGAAGGCGGCCTCGTTGGCGATCTGGGCGAAGAGCCGGGGGAGGATCGCCGGCGCCGCCGGGTCGATCCGCGCGAGGGCGTCCCGGTCCAGCGTCGGCGCCACCCCCTCCGTTGCGCTGCTCCCTTCGCGCGCATGCCGGGGCGAAGGAACGGCGGAGCCGGGATCGGGGGTGGCGCCCTCGTCCTCGCCGTAGGCGTAGAAGCCGCGCCCGCTCTTGCGGCCGAGGCGGCCTTCGGCGACCAGGCGTTCCTGGATCGCGCTCGGGCGCCAGCGCTCCGGCTCGTCGCCCTGCTCGTAGAAGGAGCGGGCGACGCTGAGGTTGACGTCGAGGCCGATCAGGTCGATCAGCTCGAAGGGGCCCATGCGGAAGCCGCCGCCGCGGCGGACGGCGCGGTCGATCGTCGCCGCGTCTGCGACGCCCTCGGCGAGCATCCGCAGCGGCTCCAGGGTGAACGGGCGGGCGAGCCGGTTGGCGATGAACCCGGGGCGGTCCCTGGCGAGGATCGGGACGCGTCCCATCCGGCGGCCCGCCGCCGCGGTCGCCTCCAGCGCCGCCCTGCCGGAGCGCTCGGCGGCAACCACCTCGACCAGCTTCATCAGCGCCGGCGGGTTGAAGAAGTGCATGCCGACGACCCGCTCGGGGTGGGGGACCGACGCCGCGATCGCGGTCACCGGCAGGGACGAGGTGTTGGTGGCGAGGATCGCCTTCGGCCCGCAGGCCTCGGCCAGGGCGGCGAACAGATCGCGCTTCAGCCGCAGCTCCTCGGGCGCCGCCTCGACCACGAGATCGCATTCGCCGACCTCGGCGAGGCTGGCCGCGCCCCCGACCCGGTCGCTCGCCCGGTCCGCCTCCTGCTCGCTCCAGAGGCCCTTCGCGGCGCCCTTCGCCAGGGCCGCCCGCAGCCTGCCCATACCGGTGCTCAGGGCGCCGGGGAGGGGGTCGTGCAGGCGGGTCTCGTAGCCGCCGAGCGCGGCGACCTGAGCGATCCCGGCGCCCATCGTGCCGGCGCCGACGACGCCGACGCAGCCCACGCTCACCGGCCCTCGAACCTCGGCTCCCGCTTCTCGAGGAACGCCCGCATGCCCTCGACCCGGTCCTCGGTCGCCATCGCCAGCTCGTAGAGGCGCCGCTCGTGCTCGAGCCCGGCCGAGAGCCCGGACTGCTGCGCCGCGAGCACCGCCTGCTTCGCCAGCCGGGCGGCGATCGGCGGTCGCTCGGCGATCGTGCGGGCCAGCTCCATCGCCTGCTCCAGCCAGCTCCCCTTCTTCGCGACCTCGTTGACGATCCCCAGCTCCAGCGCCATCTCGGCGTCGAAGCGGCGGCCGGTCAGCACGTACTCCATCGCCCGCTGCTTGCCCACAGCCCGCGCCAGTCGCTGGGTGCCGCCGCCGCCCGGGATGATCCCCAGGGTTATCTCCGGCTGGCCGAACCGGGCGGTCTCCGAGGCGACGACCATGTCGCAGGCAAGGGCCAGCTCGCAGCCGCCGCCGAGGGCGAAGCCGGACACCGCGGCGACCAGCGGCGTCTTGATCGCCGCGAGGCGTGGCCAGAAGGCGGCGGCGGGGTGGCGCAGCGCCTGCTCGAAGCTGCGCTCGCTCAGCGCCCGGATGTCGGCCCCGGCGGCGAAGACGTCGTCGGAGCCGGCGATGACGATGCAGCGCACCTCCGGGTCGGGATCGAGCCGCTCGAGCTCGGCGGCGATCGTCTCCATCATCTCCGGCGAGAGGGCGTTGCGGGCCCGCGGCCGGTTCAGTCGCAGCAGGGCGACGTGGCCGTCGCGCGTGCTCTCGACCAGGTCGCCCACAGGCCGGCCCTCACTCCGCCTCGAGCGGCATCATCGCGTTGATCCCGGTCGCGGCGCGGCCGATGATCAGCTTCTGGATCTGCGAGGTGCCCTCGTAGAGGGTGGTGACGCGGGCGTCGCGCAGGTAGCGCTCGACCGGGTAGTCGTCGACGTAGCCGGCGCCGCCATGCACCTGGATCGCCAGGTTGGCGCACTCGACCGCCGCCTCGGTCGCCTGCAGCTTGGCGATCGAGGTCTCCAGCGTGTTCGGCTTGCCTTCGTCCTTGAGCGCGCCGGCCCGGTAGACCAGCATCCGGCTGGCGTCGCGCTTGAGGATCATGTCGGCGATCATCTCCTGGACCAGCTGGAAGCGGGCCAGCGGCACGCCGAACTGCTTGCGCTCCTTGGCGTAGGCGACCGATGCGTCGACGCAGCCGTCGCAGATCCCGACGCAGCCGGCGGCGACGCTGTAGCGGCCGTTGTCGAGGGCGCTCATCGCCACCTTGAAGCCGTCGCCGACGTCGCCCAGCAGGGCGTCCTCGCCGACCTCGACCGAGTCGAGCGAGAGCTCGGCGGTGTCGGAGGAGCGCAGGCCGAGCTTGCCGTGGATCTCCTGCGTGGAGAAGCCCTCGCTCGCGGTCGGGACCAGGAAGCAGGCGAGGCCGCGGTGCTTCTTCACCGGGTCGGTCTGGGCGAAGATCAGCGCCAGCTCGGAGAAGTTGCCGAGCGAGATCCACATCTTCTGGCCGCTGATCGACCAACCGGAGTCGGTCTTGGTCGCCCGGGTGCGCAGGTTGGCGGCGTCGGATCCGGTGTCGGGCTCGGTCAGCCCGAAGCAGCCCAGCGCCTCGCCGGAGCAGAGCCGCGGCAGCCAGCGCTGCTTCTGCTCCTCCGTGCCCCAGCGCTCGATCGAGCCGGCGACCAGCGAGGTCTGCACGGAGACCACGGTGCGGGCGGAGGAGTCGGCGC